>JAQXFJ010000087.1 GCA_029250385.1 Candidatus Poseidoniaceae archaeon
AGCCGCAAGTCGAGGCATGGCAAATTAATGTTGATAATGCTGAACCAGTAGCAAATATAAACATAGAGTCCGCCAACCTTTGGTCTGGAGAATTAATCGTAATTAATGCAACACAGTCATATGACCTAGACGGAATTATCTCAAACTATTATTGGCAATGGGAGGATAATTTTGGTAACCCAATGTCAAGTGAAGGAGAGATTATTTCTATTATTACCACTGGTACAACTACCATATCTCTTACGGTTGAAGACGATTTAGGAAGTACTGCCACCGCTACACAGTCGATACAAACAACACAAGGGCCGACTATATCCGCACTCGCCGCGCAAAATGATGACGGCGAAGTCGACTTAAATTGGCAATGGGATGGCGAGCAGGCTACGTTTTTGGTGCTGCGTAATAGTTTTCAAATTGATGAGACTAATGAATTGAAATTTAGTGATAGTCCAACTGTTGCAGGTTCAACAAATTACACAGTGATTCCGGTAATTGATGGTCAACAATTAGTTGCAGGCTCTATGACCATTTCGGATTTCGAAGTCGACACTACCGTCGAGTCTGCTAGCGGATTATCTGAAACAGGTGGCTTATATCTTGGAGTTTTATTCTTGGCAGTCAGTATCTTAATCACAGCCCTAGGGTTGCTACAAAGGAGGGACTAGAAATGAACAGAATCACTATTGTTCTATCTCTTGTCATATTGCTGGCTTTTACTTCTCTAGGAGGCGCTAACCCTGGTGGAGTAGGTGATGGTGATTTTGACATGCAGTGCGGGGGAGCTTGTCACGGCGACGCGTCACAAAACCAAACCTCTCCAGCTTTGTTAGAGTTGAGTCTTGACGGTGATGCATATTTTGGTTTACCAGTGTCTATCACCGCCTCAGTTAGTGGTATTCAGTTCTCATCCTCTGATGCTATTGGTTTGTTTTTACTAACCGACGTCACTGGGCACAGCGACTTACCGGAAGACGGCGGTTGGAAAGTTATCTCTGACGTCAACGGTGGAGACAACAATTATGTGGAAATTGGAGGGTCTTCGTTTGATGAAGCCTACACAATTTCATGGACGCTAAAACCAACAGTCATAGAGTCTACTACTTTTTATCTATCAATCCATCATGGTGGGCAAAACACTCCTTATTTCGCTATCAGTTCAGGGCTTAACATCGATATCTTGCCAGTTCCTGATAATCTGCCAAGACTGTCAAGCGAATATAGTCCAATTATTAGTCGAGATTTAGGTCAGCAAACAACAATACCAGTTGCTACTAGCGATGTTGACGAGTTAGCAATAGAATGGCGATTAGTCGACCGGCCTTCTAATAGCATAAACGCAACCCTAGTTGACAACAATTCATGGGAGTTTGAGTTACCTCCAGCACTTCAACCATCAATAATAGAATGGCGTGCTGTGATGGACGGGGACGGGCCAACTCAAATCACTCCTTGGTTTAGAATCGCTGCCCAAGAGCCTGTATTAGAGGTCAATCAATTACAAGTTTATCTCCAATCATTAGCCTTTTGCATATTCTTCCTTACGTTGATATTAACCTTACAATCTCGTTATCTGAATAAGGAAGAAGATTCGCCAATGGAAATCGATCAAACAAACCTTGTGCCTCAACAAGAGAACTCAGTTGGTAGTACCCCACCTTTGCCCGAGGGTGGGTTGCCTGATGGTTGGACAATGGAACAATGGAAATGGTACGGGCATGAATATCTGGAGGACGAGAAATGATTTCTTCAGCCACGTTCCACGTTATCACTACCGAGTTAGTAGTTGGATCATTTGCTATGGCGGGAATTTGTTTTCTTGTTTTAGCAATCCAATCTTTCGGGGTTTTTGAATCCGAAAAAGTCTCATTAGTAACAGATTATGCTGGTCACTTTGCATTAGGTTTTGGATTATTAGCAACACCGTTTGCCATCTTTTCTGGCATATCTTCATCGCCGACATCAGATTTATCATCTCCACTGCTGGTTAACAAGATGTTTCTTTCGATGATTGCTACCGGATTGGCTATAGCGGTTTTGTTCACTAGAACTAAAGCGGGAAATCAACTATGGGCTAGTAAGCCAAGTTCATTAATACAATCAGCAGCAGGCTTAGCAGCAAGCGGTTTCATGCTCATGACCGCCTCTGCAGGTGGTAAATTTTCACGCGGAGAATCGGTTTTAGATTTTCTAAATTTACCTTATGACACAATATTCTTGATGCCAACTTGGGTAAGCGCAATTATCCTTGTAGCGGGCGTTTTATCGGCAATAATTGCCGTGATTAATTTACAAAAATCTTCAGCCGTAGAGCATTGAATTACCTGCTTTAGGCTCATTCGCGATGTTCGCTCCGTCCATCATAGATTGCAATTGGGCTTCGAGGAATTCTGCTTCTTCGATAAGCGGTTGGTGAGGTAAATCGATTGAAGGCAATAAATTGTTTAGATTTTCAATCAGTGTTGCTGCAGCTCTAGCATCTGGGAAACGAGGGTCGGCTTCGACCATTATTGACATCAAATCAAGACCTCTACGTCTAGCCTCTCCAAGTATTGAGGCATTAATTCCCTTGATTACCCCTTGTTGCAACAGTGGAACTTTCATATCTTCTAAGCGCTTTCTGCTTTTCTCATTAGCTCCAATTCCAACTACATCAATTCCTTCCGTGTCTTCATAATCTACCACCGGTTCAGAACCATTCAAGTTGCCTTTCATTCCAGATTTGGCAAATGCATCGATAACAACTCCAGCAACAATATTTTGCTCTTTTGACCACTCAAACATAGCCCACACAATGTCATGTGCTAGTGCTTCAGGTACAACCAGTTCACTCATGAGTAGAATTACTTGATCGCATCCTTCAATAGTACATTTTGGCTTGCCAGCATAGGCTCTTATTGGTGGTAATGGGACGCCCTTGTCGACCAATGTTAACGCTGGTAGCCTTGGGTCAATTACTCCACCAATGAATTCCAGTTCTAGATGTTCGATAAGAAAATGAGCAACAACACTTGATACCATTCCCACACTTGGGAAACAAGCGACAACTAGTGCATTTTCAGTTGATACTTCTGCATTTATCCTAACGCTAGGTCCTTCCATAGAGGAACCTATTGGTTCTCGATGTATGAACGCTTCCCTTTTGTGTTGTTGTCGGTGGTTTGATGTTGTTTGATTGCCACCATCAACCATGGCAGGTGAGAGTACAGAAGTTTCGCACATGATTTCTCCCTCCTCTTGGAATCGTTTCGAAACCTGCCCTCGTATGTTTTGGCTAAGCAAACAAAGGCTGCCTAGAAAAGCTGGAATGGCTGCATCTTTAGGTACAGCAGTACATGCTTCAGTTGAGGACTTATTGCAGGAAGATTATTCTCAGATTGGTAATTCAGAAGATGGATGGTTGCCCACCGAAGGATTAAGATTGCTGAAAAATCGGTGGGAGGAAGAAAAAGCAGTATTTCATGCCACTCCAAGACGTCCACAATGGAAAGATGAGAAATGGAAAGAGGCGATAAAGCATCAAAAAGGTGCGATTAGGATGTTACTTGACCATGTCGGAATAAACGGTTTAGACCAAGAAAAAATCACCGGTGCATTGTGGAGGAAAATCCAATCGATGGCTATTGCAGTAGAGGGGGAATTAAAGACTGAAAATGGTAAGTTGATGGGTAGACTAGACTTATTGATGGCTGATGTAGACTCTTCTGGAAAAATGGTCGGCTGGTTAGTCGCCGATCTAAAGACGGGCAAGGCACCAAAGGATGAGTTGAAAACCGAAGTAAATCGACAGTTACGTCTCTATCGGGACATAATTAGAGACAACAACCCCAACGGTCCACCAATAAGAACTGAAGGGTGGTATACTGCAGACTCATCAAAGTGGGTTGCTATCGGCGATGATGTTCTTGAAGATGCATATGCTGCATGGGATGCAACTACGCCAACAAAAATACCTCTTGCGGCAAATATAGGGGATGATTCATGTGGTGGATTTTGCGATTGGAAAGCTTGGTGTCCACATTGGTGGAAATGGCGGCATGAAACCAACACTTTACACAAAGGAGATTTTTCCGACTCAGTGGTATTATTACACAATTATGAAAAGTTATCAGGCTCGGCAATTGTTGAGTTATGTGAACCAAGAGATGACTCCGGTAGTGTGATTCCAACTGGTATTCGAACGGGAGTAAATTTCGATAACCGCGGGAAAGAAGCGTTAGAAGAGTTATTAGAAACAGGCCATCAAGGCCCGATATTCTTGGGTTCCGTGATGACTAATCGCAATTCTTGGCGTGTAGGTCATTGGTGCGACGTACTACCTTGGAGCCCAATACCTGATGGTGTTGAATACACTAGACCGTCCTCAAGATAGGTATTCTTTCAACTTAATTCTCGCATCATCGTCTTCGATGCCAGATGGTGATAATAACCAATTTATATATCGTGGGTCAATCTTTTTCACTTCCAAAAGGTGACGGCCACGATGGCGTCCAAAAGCGATGATATAGTGTCCATCATCGATGCGTATTTTACCTAATGAATCTAACATTTCTAAGTCATTCATGCCCCTGCCTAAGGCTGAGTCATCATTTGCAGTTTTGCCATGAATCAGCCATCTTTCAACTTCTTTTAAGGTGCTTCTAAACATCGGAGAATGGTCGACAGTAAGTCGCCAAAACAGCAGTAAAGAGGCAGCAGCATCAGCAGCAGCAGTATGTGCATTTTCTAGAGAAATACCATGTCTACGGCATAGACTTCCTAAGTTGTGTGGGCGTGGCATTTTTACTCTTCGAACAATTTCTAGTGTATCCATTACTGCTTTTGGGCGAGGGGGGAGCTTGCCAATCCGTCGGAATTCATTATCCAGCATCGGCATATCGAATTTACGAACATTATGTCCAACTATAACCGCTCCTTCCACCATCTCGTGGATTTTATCAGCATAATTTGAGAAATCAGGGAGTCCCTTAACATCGCTATCAAAAATACCATGAACGCCACTAGCTCCACTAGGAATTGCTCGTCGAGGATTAATTAGATGTTCATAATTGACTGGTTCGCCTGATGAATCTGAGCCTACTAACGCGATTTGAACAATACGGTCATTATTTGTTGAAATTCCCGTGGTTTCCAAATCGAAGGCCAACACAGTTTCTCCAGCGAGGAATTCGTGACCCATAAATTTGAGCAATAGCCGATACCTATTGAACCATGCGATGACCATTTGAATACAAAACTAAAATGCTACCAACTCATCAGATGGTATATGAGCCTCAAGGACAAAGTGCGTGCTTTGTTTGAACCAGAAGAAAATACTGGAGAGGAGGTTGTTGACCATGATGAAGAATCCCAAGAAGATCAACAAAAGTTTCTTGCCATGACAGAAGGCATCGCTAGTGACCTACTAGCCGATCTAAATGGCGATGACGAAGTCTTTGTGGCTCCTGAAGCAATCCTAGTATCAGAGTATGATGTCGGTGAAGTAGATCTTAACCACCTAACAGATGACGAAAAATTACTTAGTCACACTGAGGTAAATGTGGTGGAGCATGAAAATCTTGACGAGATTGTGGAACATCTTGCTGACGCACAAATAATTGGCGATATTCCAGAAGAAGTTGAATTCTAACGGCATTTTCTCAAGCCATTAGTTTTGATGCACAAATTGCTGGATTAATGCATACTATTAGAAGGGGGAAGTCTTTCCTAACTTCTATGAGGGGTGGGCTAGCGATGAAGTCATTAGCAATGTCTGCCTTGATGCTATGTTCCACCATACTAGCCGGCTGCATAGATTTAGAATCTGCAGTTAATCCAAGGGCAGAATTGCAGGCCTATCCATTGTTTATTCAAGAAGGCGAGACCATAACTTTGGACGCAAGAGATTCTGATGCAGTTGAAGGAGTAATCACTGATTTTGAATGGGATTTTGGTAATGGGCAAACCTCAGATACTGTGGTCGGTTTCACCTCTTACACCTATGATAGATTCGGAGTTTATACCGTCACCTTAACAGTAAAAAATAGCGTTGGTGGTGAAGACCAAGTCACTTCTACAATTGTCGTGAACGGGGCTCCTGTATTAAATCTGACAATCCCAGACAGCATAAAAGCCGGGGAATCAGCACTGCTTGACGCCTCAGGCAGTTTCGACCCAGAGGGTAAAGAATTGATGTATTCTTGGGATTTAGATTGGTCAGTTGACAGCGATAAAGATGGTGATAATCGAAACGATGCCGATGCAATTACTCCAACCGTCTTACTACCGACCAACACCTCTGGCACCAAGCGAGGCAGCGTAACGGTATCCGATGGTGATGGAGCAACCGATTACCGTTCTTTTGAGATTGAAATTTCCACTCGAACCTTTGAAGTTGAGTGGAAGACCAAGGAAATAACCATGGACAGAGATGGTTACCTTGACCAAGGGACCTCTTGGGAAGAAAGTATTAACCCCGGAGTTGAAGGACGCATCCTCGCGTTCTATGCAGTGTTAGAACTTGACCAAGAACTAGGCCCGCAAGACAATTTTACGTTAGAATTATCAATTCCAAATGATGGTTATTCAAAATCAGCAAAAACCCAAGGTGGCAACATCACAGCGAACGAGACCTCGAAAGCGGAAATGGACCGTTATGCAATAAATCCAACAGGTGAAGACGGCACATATACTGCTGACTCCGCAGAAGAAGTACTAGCGTTACTTCTGGATAAACCAGGTTTTAGAACTGCACAGGGTGAATGGGATTGGTCTATCTTTGCCCAACAAGCCGATCCAGATCCGCTAATAGAGGGCTTCCCAGATCCGGACCCTGGAAACGACTGGACATTACAAGTAGTTATTGAAATCCAAATACCAGTTCTTACTGAGGTTGCAGTCTGATTCAACTGAGGATGAAACAATAATCAACAACTATCTATTCGGGAGGTTTGAACAGCATGGTAGATACTGTAGATATTAGCAGAGTAAACGTCAAAAACACACTGGTTGTTGATGTATCAGTATGGATGAATCATCCAGATGATTGGGAATTTAGACCTTCTCTATCAGTATCAGATAACCAATTTATGATTTCAGATCTCAGTACCGGTAAAGAACTTGCTTCTGTGGAACTAACAGACGAACAAATAGAGACTCTACAGCGGGATAGAGTTGCAGAATTAAAGGTTAAATTCCAAGTCCATGGAATGCATGGTAAACTTCAAACAATTAATCCCATTATTGCTGATGGGAAAGCCAAGAAACTTGCTACAGCAAGTTGGAAAACAATACAACCAGTAAATTTCCAGTGAGTTATCTCGTAGGGATTACCACCGTATCTTTGATATGGGTTCACTTGATTATTTCCTGTTATGAAACATAATAG
>JAQXFJ010000133.1 GCA_029250385.1 Candidatus Poseidoniaceae archaeon
AAGGGCATTATTTGTATCCCCTAGGTTATAGAATTGAAGGTAACTTCCCATTTCAGTTATTTCCGATATAGCGCCTACTTTAGTCGATATAATTGGACAACCTGATAATAATGATTCAATAATAGACATTCCAAAAGATTCTGAATGACTAGTTACCAAACATAACCCTCCGCTATCTGCAATAGTAGAATAAAATTCAGCCATCCTATGATTTTCAATTCTATCAAACCAACGGAACTTAGAAACTATATCCAATTCTTCCGCGAAACCAAGAACTTCTTGTGACAACTCATCAGAACATGTTTCTCCACCCGCAATCCAAAATTCGACATCTGGCTTAATCTTTCTAATCCTAGAACAAATCCTAAAGTATGTTTTCCAATCCTTATGATCATCGATTTTACCAACCCATCCTACAATTGGTGTAGGGTTAATTGGTAATGAAATATGTTTAAACAAATTAGTATCAACGACATTTGGAAACGTTAAAACCGGTTTATTCATTACAGGTTCAGACACATAATAGTTAATTTTTTTCTTTATGTACTCAGAAACTACAATAAAAGCATGTAAATCATCCTTCTGTAATTTACTTAGGTATTTGAGGTTCTTATCGATGCTTGTATGAACTTCTACAAAAACTAGCCCTCTATGGGACGACTTTCTAACTGCATTAACATATTCTTCAGAATCTATAACTACAACAATATCAAATTCAGATTTATTCAATAACTTTATTGTTCTATTTTCATTCAATCCAAAATATAATTCAGCATAAGGTGATAACATATCTGAGATACCATAATCATTCCTAAATCCACAATGTATTTCTAAATCATCAATATCAGTCATACCCTTGAATCTATGATATAATTGAGTGCAAACCCCACCTAAAATTCCGTAGGTGTAGAGAAATAAAATCTTCACTTTATGACCCTCCTATAAACGAATTATTAGATAAATCATTAGTCATGATTCCACGATATTGGTCTACTCTATCTTGCCAAGTATTTTCTTTGAGCCATTTACCGAGTTCAGTATTATTAGTATTTTCTTTTAATGCAAAATCTAGCTCATTCGCAAATTCATCTACCGAATTTGCTAACCTCGTATTAGGATAATTCTTTATCTGGGGCATGAAAAATGAAACTACTGGAAGCCCTAAAGCCAGATATTCATAAATCTTGATTGGATCTACTGCCGCTGAAAGTTTGTTTATCTTAAATGGAATTATCCCCACTTTCCATCTAGAGGCTATGTCATTGATCTCAATACTATTCTTTGGCCCTAACAGATGAATGTTAGTTGGTAATTTCAAATCTACGGGCCCTGAATGTCCGATTATTTCAAATCTATATTTTGAACATTTTTCCGCAATTAAAATTAAACTTTCCCAATCAAACCAACTTCCAGTCAAATGACCAAAATAGCCGATTACTATCTCATTGGTTTTAGTTCTCTTGTAATCCTTAGATAAAAAGTCCTCATCCAAAGCATTTCTACTGAGAATTACCGGTTTTTTAGGTTCATAAAAGTCTAATTTTTGACATAGTTCAGTACTTACAGCTGTTACCAAATCAGAATTACTAACTATATATTTTTCATTAGAAACACTATACCACTTTGCCTGACCTACCTTTTCAAACTCATCCCAATCATCTCTTGCGTCATAAATACATAGCCAGGAATTAATCTTGTATCGATTCATTATTTTTGGAATTGAAGGATGCGGGTAAGAAATCATGAACATTTTCCTTTCCATTCCTTTTATCTCCATAATTCGGCTAAGCATTTGTATCGTAATATCGACAGGGATTTGGAAAAGTAAACCTCCATTGTATTCCGGAATCGGTTCATTTTTCTTCCAACGATGATAACTGAATACCACTGCTACTCCTTTCTTTAGAAACTCTTTTGCTAACCTTATTGGCCGATTGGCTTTGATATCTTGAACATAAGTCGTTCCTGAAAATATGAAAACAATTTCTTTACAATTTGAAAAATTTATTTCATTAAGAAAATGTTCATATTCAAGCCAAATTTCATTTATGCTTGAAGATTTTAACTCTATGTTAGGTTTTAGACTTACAGGCGTCTTAGCATGCCAGGTCCTAAATGCTAAATGTATCGTCTTAACGATTGGATCTAAATCTAAAGCTAAGTTAAACTGTCCTGAAACAGAATCCTGACGTAAATAAGAATACCATCCAACGTTTTTAGATAAAGTTAGGCCGTTGATTCTTGCGAAATCTACTCGTTGGTCTAATTCATCATAAAACTCAAAAATAGCGACTACTGCTGAAGATGATTCTTCTGAATCTATTGCTAATTCTCCAGTTAGTTCTAATTGTACTTTGTCTTGGTTGAATTCATTTGAAACAATTTTCTCTAAGGGACAATAAAAAAACTTAGATTCTTTAGAAAGTTCAAGATCCTCGGTAATCTCAAATAGAAAGGGAGATTCATTAGGTAATATGATTTTATTTTTATAATAGAGAGATTTTATTAAACTATTTTTTTTCTGATTCAAGCCGCTATTTCTACGTATTTTGCTCAATAATTGGAAAGATTCTTCGGTCCTTCCAAGACGGTTTAGATAAGTGACTAGTGAAATTATTGCTCTTTTATCTGGTAAACTCGTGATTTGTTCTAAACCAAATTCTACTGCTAAGTTTTCATTCCATTCATACAGACTTCTCAGAGATGCAGTAAATAAATTGGCAGCATCGGTTCTCCCAATTCGGACTCTTCGCAAATATTGAATTGCCAAAATTATTTCATCAACAACTTTATCTCCATCTTTTTGGAATTGCTTCAGTAAAAAATTTTGAATCTGTAGTAAGTTTACTGGCCGCTGTAATGACATTACAACAGACTTTCTCAAGGGCATATTCAATGGGGGTTGATGATGAATAAAAGGTAATGATTCAAACCATTTCTTCAACATACCTCGGTCTCCTTATTTCAGGTTTGAAAGTTCTCTATATCGCATAATTACTTCATTTATATCATCAGAAATAGTATCTATTTTCCCATTATTTAAACAGACCACTCGGTCGCAAATCTCTCGTAAAACTTCAGCATTATGACTTACCATTACAACTGTCGCATCACCCTTCACCATCTCCATAATTCGAGACATCGATTTTTCTTTAAACGATGAATCTCCAACAGATAATACTTCATCGATTAAGAGAATCTCGGGCGAAATATGAGAGGTAAGAGAGAAGGCTAACCTAGCACGCATACCTGATGAATATGTGCGTAAGGGCTGGTCAATGAAATCACCAATACCCGCATATTCAACAATTGAAGGCATTAGTTCTGTTAATTCTAATTTTGACATACCATAGATGCTACCGCTAAGAAAAATATTCTCTTGTCCAGTCATATTTCTCTGGAATCCTGCCCCCAATCCTGCAAGAAGAGATACTTGGCCTTTGACAGATAAACTACCTTTATCGGGAGCATAAATTCCAGCAATTATTCTTAGTAAGGTGCTCTTTCCTGCACCATTTGGACCAATTAAGCCTAAAACTTCTCCTTTTTTAATATCCAAAGTTATATGATCCACTGCTCTGTAAAATTTACCTATTTTAGATTCCTTAGCCCTACGAGTGAAGATCTCTTTTAGAAATGTTTGACTCGATTTGGTAATTGGAAAATCTAAAACTACGTTTTCAAGACTAATTACAGTATCTCCTTTCATAAGAATTTCACCGCCTTTCTTTCAGATCTAACAAAAATAATTGAACCAAGAATAAAACAAAATATTGAGAATGCTATCGACCTAACAACTTGGATATCTGTAATTAGACTTGTGTCACCTAGAACTGCCGCCCTACCCATTTCTAAAAATACCGCAATTGGATTTAGAAGAAATGTATCTAGGTGTTCAGGCGGAATATGCTCTGCTCCAAAAAATACTCCAGAGAGGAAAAAAGCCGCCCTTAAAATCAAATCTATCACCTGTTTAACATCTCTTATTCTAACTTGTAATGAAGCGAACATCATTCCCAATCCTTGTCCCATTATCATTATACTAATCATTGAAATTGGTAATAAAATCATGTGCTTAGTTAATGGTAAATCTTCAAAAATCATGTATGGAATGACTATCAAAATACTTAGACAAAGGGTAATAAATCTAAATCCAGTAATTGCTGTTGGGAAAATTTCCCTTGGGAAGTATACTTGTTGAATTAATGAGGAGTTGGCAACCAGTGAACTTGTACAACCACTAACTGTTCTAGAGAATGCAGAGAAAATTAAAATCCCAATCATAATTTTTAATGGCAATAGAGTATCAGAATCGCCCCTTAATATGACGAATACAACAAAAAATATAGCGGTTAAAGCAAGTGGCTCTAATAGTGACCAAAAATAACCCAAAACATGCCCATAATAATTTACCTTAAAGTCTCTAGAAATCATATTTTTTAGTAATCCTTTGTTTTTGGAAATATTAGAATACATTCTAAATGGTGATGCTAAGATAGATGGAGTTGGGTTTATTTCTATCACCCTCTCCTCAGATTCCATAAGCGTGGGTAATATTATTACTTATTGAATACTGTTATTGTAATTGATAATTTTAAGATGTTTGAGGATGTTAATCAAGCGATGAAGGCAATTAATTTTTAACAAATAATGAATTAACAATCAAAGATTAATCAAGTAAAATAGCAGCTAGCCTTGGAAGAATAACCTCTAAACTATAATTTTCTTGTATGAAATTAAATTTTTTCTCACCCTCAAGTAATTTATCATTTGTAGATAATTTTGAATATTGAATAATTTTCTCCACTGCATTATTGATGTCTTCAGTTACCCATTCTTTTGGATACAATTCATCAGCGCCTACCCAAGGCCAAATTATCGGGAAATTACCGGCAGAGACCCCATCAGCAATGGTGTAATGAAAAGACTCAAAATCGCTGGTTGAAAGGACATATCCTATAGAGTTATAGAATTCTGAAATTGTTAATGTGTATCCTTCGAATTCTACTCCATTTTTTAGATGTTTGGATTTCTTAATTCGGTTATATTGTTTATCATAATAGTATAATTCTGATCTTCGACTTTCCCCCATCATCCAAGGATAATCGTGGGGCAAT
>JAQXFJ010000108.1 GCA_029250385.1 Candidatus Poseidoniaceae archaeon
CGACCCATCATCATAAGGAATCTCAAACACGCATGATACACTGCCCCCATCTTCGTCATAACTCCCACTAGCATTGATGAATACTTCTTGTAGGGTTAAAGAGTCTTCACTGATTAGTATTGGTGTTGGTAGACGGCCAACAAATAAGCTAATTATCGCATAATCATTGTCTGGGTTGGCATCAGCAGAATTAATTTCATCGGGATCTGATTCCCAAGCGATTGGTACCTGTCCAACAGGCTGATTGTCAGGTACACTCCAGGTAAAGTTAGTTTTGTAAATCTCATAGGTTGAAAGTGAAGGGACTGGCAGGTTGAAATCATTACCCGATGCTGGATAAATTCTCAAATCAGTCGGTATACTAGCGGATATGCCATTATTTTGAATTGCCACTTCGATGATTAGTTGGTCACCTGGTAAGACGTTATACCCCGACAAGGTATTGAGTTCCTTTTCAACGCCATCCCTGCTTCTAGTAATCACGGCACGTTCAGCATCGGCAAATAAATCTAGCACCACAAGGTTGTCATCAAGAGTTATGGTTTTCGTGCCGACTAAGTTGCTTCCATCTGTTGTTCTAGCCACCAAACCGTGACTTGCCCAGTCAATTGAAGTGGTTGACCCGTCTTGGGCATTACCGATATTCATAGTCGTCCAGGCGCTACCGTTAGCGGCAGTAGTTAGTGCCTGAACCTCTCCAGTCGCTTCATTACGGATTTCTAAGGCAACACCAGCAGAATTAGACAGGCAGCCACTGGCAGATGTGGCATTGACCCACAAATCGATAGTCGTGTCCAAAGCAGTTACGTCGTTTACTGTTGAAATTTGCAAACAATCATCCCTTACTCCGGGATTATTGTAGATGTTAACTCCGGAGGAATCTTTTGGAATATACTCCTTTAATCTAAAATCAATAGTCAATCCAACATCGTCATCCGAATGTTTCCAAGCAAAATTTCGGGCTGCAGGACAATACCAAGAATATCCTTCTTCATCCCCAGCAGAATTGAATGATGTGATTTCATAAGAGTCCTCACAGCCACCATAATTAATTGTCTGGCCATATTGATTGATTGGTTTGCCTACAGTAGTCACCTCATATGTGGTGCTATTAGTGTCAGAAGATGGAGGCGGGAATGGCGTGATATAATCACTAGATCCAGACCATTGTGAGCCAGAAGTCACTGAAGTGGTCCATCGTTCGCCAGACCGCAGAGGAAAGTCATAGTTCTCACTTGGTGGGGAATATGTGCTGGAAATTGTGATATCACCGACTGTTTGTTTGAGGAAACTAATTCCACTGGGAGTGAACTCAATAAACAGATCTAAATCGTTGCGTAATGATGCTAAATCACTAACTCGCAGCACCTCAGTTTGAGTAAATACAATTTCAGCGGTCCCAGTATATGCATCAAGAGAAACTCCAGATTTGTCGAAATTGGCAGAGGTTCTGACAGTGTAAACCAAGGTTGGGACGCCATCAACATTTTCTTCAGTAATCGACAATACCTCGGTAATTGAATCGCCATAGATTTCTCCGACAGTCGCCGACACCCCTGAGTCAACAACTAGTTGTGTCGGGTCAAAAGTCCCGGCATATTTCCACTTGTCACCAACACGCCATACAGGCACATCAACAGCACTATTTGTTGACTTACTGGACTCGAAAATTTCGTTGTCTAATTCGAGATTTTCATTGGAGGCTTCATAGGCCAAGGTGGTTGAAATGAGCATTATTAAGACCAATGCGGCTGCTTTGAAACCTTGCCCATTTGAGCCCCGCATGGGTAAACCACGCTGCACATAGGAAATGAACGCTTCTCCTACCTAGGGGTGGGAGATTCAATTGTTTCACAGCAAGTCGGCTAATTCGTCTTTGATGATTTCTACAGCTTCTAGGATCTCGTCTTTGTGACGTGCACCGGTAATTACCATTTTTCCGCTACCGAAAATCAAGCATACAACCTTCGGATAGTCAAGTCGGTAGATTAGCCCTGGGAATTGTTCTGGCTCATATTCTACTTTGTCGAACGGCAAGTGGAATGTTAAGTTGTTTAGATTCAACTTTCTTGGTACTCCTGCTTGAGGTTCGCCGGTGAACTTGTCATTGCCGTCATAATCTTCAGGATAGTGAAGAGC
>JAQXFJ010000116.1 GCA_029250385.1 Candidatus Poseidoniaceae archaeon
GATTCAGGTCCATGGAGAGATAAATGTGACAAGGTTGTGGCTAAACTTCTGCATCTTGTTCCGGGTATAGAAGTCCTAGTTAGCACTCCGATTGGATTAATGCCCTACAGTTTAGAAGACTTGAATCCGTTTTGTCATGTTGAAGGTCCAGATTGGATTTGGAAAAATAAATTGGATATGGTTATTATTACTCAAGAACTAGAATCGCTAGGTCTAGGTGGTCGTTCTATAATCCCTATTGAGTTACGGGCAGACAATCTAGAGTCAAGGGTTTACGAGAAAATAATTGATGCTGGATTAACCATTGATTGTGAGTTTGAAGACGGTATGATGGTTATTGGTAGTGACGAGGATTTTAAGATGGCAAGGTTGCAATTGAACCGACTAAAAGCTGCTGATAAATTCGCGGTTTTATTCAATATAGATCATGCAACAGCCCATGAATTATCGGCGAATTTAACTTTTGTCATCAACAAATATGGGCGAATAAAAAATGTCCTCTCATCATCCGGAAATCATCTATCAAGTTTTAGGTTGGGTGACGGAGGCCTGTCGCTCAATAATGCAGGTGCTATTGAATTATTTTCTCGTCGCAGACGACCGATTCCAACTCAGTTCTGTGAGACTGATATCAATCCATACTCTGGAGAAGGGTTAGCGATAATAGTCGTAGACTCCGATGCTGAACCGTTTGTTCGCAAAGGCCGCAATGTGTTTCATGGATTTACCATTGCCAGTGACCCATGGCTGCGTCCAGGAGAAGCTTGTCTTATATGCAATGAGTCTGGTGATTTAATTGGGCACGGTGTTTCTCAGTGCACAGCAAACGAGGTTTCCGTTATGAAAAAGGGTGTTGCTGTGAAAACTCGTGACGGAATAAAATCCGAGGAATAATCGAGTCATTACGGCGTAGTATTCAAATGGCGTCTGCTATCTCAGTGGTTTGGGAACCCTATGTCCGACTATGAGTATCTCATCCATACCACGGACCTTTGCAAGTCTTATGGGCCTCATATGGCATTGGAGAATTTGAATCTTAAAGTCAAAAAAGGGGCAACTGGATTACTTGGACCCAATGGCGCTGGCAAGTCTACCTTTCTCAAGACCATGCTTGGTTTAATTCAAGCTACGTCTGGTGAAGGACAAGTCCTTGGGCACGACATCAGAACCGAAGGCCCAGCAATTCGTTCAAGAATTGGTTACATGCCAGAATACGATGCGCTCAATCCTGAAATGGAAGCGATTTATCAAGTGAAATACTCTGGTGAGTTACTCGGAATGAATCCTACAGTTGCGATGTCAAGAGCACACGAAGTTTTACAATATGTGGGTCTTGGTGAACAAAGATATCGTGAGATAGGTGGATTTTCAACCGGTATGAAACAAGCGACTAAATTAGCGTGTAGTATTATCCACGACCCGGAAT
This sequence comes from Candidatus Poseidoniaceae archaeon, assembly GCA_029250385.1. Lineage (GTDB taxonomy): Archaea > Thermoplasmatota > Poseidoniia > Poseidoniales > Poseidoniaceae > MGIIa-L1. The sequence goes on from JAQXFJ010000116.1 coordinate 1,427, forward strand.
TAATCATTGCTGATGAACCGTCAAATGGACTTGACTCTGTAGCCCGAGAATTTATGATCAATACAATGCAAAACATGGTCAATGCAGGTGACCGCTCAGTCATGATGGCATCTCATTTGATGGATGATGTCGAAAGAGTGTGTGAAAATATGATATTATTGCATAAGGGGAAGCTCGCTGCTCAAGGTAAAATCGCAGACTTGAAGGATATCGATCGAGAAATCGAAATTCATGTGTGGGGTAATGCTTCAAAACTGGAAGAAAAGATGCTGTCTATTGGTATGGTTGTTAGAAGGGAGGGTCGAATTATGAGAATTCTACACGAAAGTGAAGATATCACGACTAAGATACTTGCCTGCGCAGCCGAAGTGGGTTCTCAAATAAGACGCATGCATGAGTATGAAGCTTCACTGGAAGATTTATTCATTGTGATAATGGAGAACCTTGGCTATGAAATAAAAACTAGCGAAGATTTGCTGCGCAGTCCAGTTCACGCTAGGCAGGTTGACGCACCAGGACACATGGGCGGTGGCTCATGATGGAGGAACAAACTACATCAGAAAACCCCGCTCCTGCAGATGTTAGTTTTACTGAAAGTACTCCAGTTACGGGTCAAGGTAGAATGGATGCAGCGTGGGGTTCACGTGATGGGGACGAAGCGGCGACTGCTCAAGTGGCGACAAATAGCGCCTCCGTGGGGTATGTCTTTGAACAAGTCTACCGTCCATGGAACGGATCACTAAACCCGCGCTGGATGCGTAATTGGGCTATACTTAGACATCATGTATTGGGGATATTCCGCAAAGGCCATCGCCCTTGGGGTTGGCCAACAAAACTATTCATGGTGCTTGTGTTTATTGCTTCTCTTGGAGATGTTGCACTAACTTTGCTTTCATCGTTAATTGGTAGTCCTGAATTGCATACTATGTGGGGGGTTAACCGAGATAATCTCTACGGTCACGTTCTTGGATTCTTTCCTCGAAATGTTTTGTATTATCCAATCCTTGCTGCATTACTTGTTGGCGGGATGATTTCCGAGGACCGGAATCACGGGACATCAGCGTTGTATTTCTCTCGTCCAATTAGCCGGTTTGACTACTTGATGATGAAATATATCTCGGTAGCATTGATTCAAGCATTTGTCGTATTATTCACTCTAATGATATATTACTTCGTGGAAATTCTCGCAATGGGCCGAGGATGGGCTTGGATTATCGATACTTTTCCATTATTCCTTGCAGCATTTATGGGTGGTATGATGCTGATTATCACCTACACCAGTATCGGATTAGGATTGTCCAGTGTATCCCGTGGTAAATTCTTCCCAGGTATTGGCTTAGTAGCGATCGTTTTGGGAACAAAAACGCTGGCTATCTTAGTATCAAATCTATTTGAAAGAGACATCATGTATCTACTTTCACCATATGATTGTTTAGCTCATGTAGGGCAAGCATTAATCGGAACTCAGCCTACTTATGATCAATATTCTTGGACATGGTCCTTTGCTTCAATCGTGTTGATGAATGCCTTTTTCCTCTACATTATGTCATCTAGAGTTGCTTCAATGGAGGTGACTAGAGAATGATGCCAGATTTCCATCAAGAAGGACAACCAGAAGTCAAAGAATGGGTTCCAGAACAAGAAGCCCCAGTCATACTGATTGAAAACTTGTCAAAGACATACGGTAAAATTCATGCCCTAAGTGGCATTACTCTAGCTTTGAGTGGCGGAGTTACCGGCATTTTGGGGATGAACGGTGCAGGAAAATCGACATTGTTCAAAATATTGATGGGTAAATTAAAGCCAAGTTCAGGGCAAGTTCGTTTGTTTGGTACTAATCCTTGGAAGAATCCCGCACCATATTCACGGGTTGGTTTTGTTCCTGAAGGAGAGAAGATGCATGATTGGATGACTGCACACGATTTCATCTCAACCTTTGCTCGATTAGATGGACTGACTCGAGATGAAGCCAAATTAGAGGCTGATAGAGTACTCGACTTTGTTGGCTTAGCCGATGTAGCCCACAAACAAATTGGTCGATTCTCAAAAGGTATGCGTCAACGAACAAAGATCGCTCATTCTTTAGTAAATGATCCAGACTTGATAATTCTAGATGAGCCCTTGCAAGGTTGCGATCCTCTAGCTAGGACCACTATCATGAACGTGATTAGAGAATTAGGTAGGATGGGCAGAACAGTCATAGTTAGCAGCCATATTTTGAATGAGATTGAGCGGATTACAGAACAAATTGTAATTCTTCACCATGGTAGATTATTGGCCCTTGGTAATCTCCATGCAATCCGAGAGAGACTGGATAATATTCCTCACCGAATTGAAATCGTCACCGATGGGCCTAAGGATTTAGCCAAAAGCGTGATCGATATCGAATCAGTTCACGGTATATTGTTTCAAAGTGATTCAGTGCTTTCGGTGCAAACACACAACTTGGGTGACTTCCACAACAAACTTCCTCAAGCAATCATTGATGGTGGACACAAAGTCATCTCAATTGACAACCCCGATGATGACCTAGAGTCGATATTGGGCTACTTAACAAGCGGGAGTCGGTTGTAATGGCTGACAAGACCAACACTATTTTCAGAGCCTTTGATAGAAAAGCGGCAGCAATTACTGAATTTACTCTGAGGCAATACCGTACTAAGATTTCTACTTGGGTAGTCTTGGTTACGGGTATGATTGTGATTTGTTTATTGATGCTGTTTTACGTTGATGCGATGCAGAGAGATTTCGAATCTATCGATAATGATGGTGATTCAGTTGATTCTGATGGTGATTTATATCCAGATGGTCAAGAGAGATTGTACGGCACGGATCCTTTTTCGGATCAATCACATCCGGGTTTATTTGACCCTCCAGTGCCTCCAGATGACCCATCTAAATGGATTGATGAAGACGATTTTGATTGGGACCAGTCTCCTTCTGGCACGCAAACTGTTAGCGTTGGGTACGATGATGACGGAGACTGTCGTTCAAGAGATACCGATTCACAAAAAGATACCAACGATAACGGGATTGCTTGTGATATTGAATTGTCAAGAGATTTAGACGGTAATCTGAGATACTCAAGCGATGCATTTGTCGACGAGGATCCAGATGACGATGCATATGCCAAAGAAGCACTGCATCGGGCATCAATCTTGGGTATTGGGAAATTAGGTTTCGTCTTCATAATTAGTATATTTATTCCATTATTTATGGCTACTGGACTAATTAGAGACGAGATGACTTCTGGAACTATGCACTACATGCTTACTAAACCAATAGCAAGAACTGAGGTATTCTTGTATCGTGTTCTTGGGTACATAGGTATCGTTTGGCCTTACCTTATCCTGCTGACTTTAATCTCAGCGATAGTAACTGGCTTTGCCGGGCCGGGCGATTCGCTTTTCAGATTCTCTGAATTTGGTATTTGGCTAGCGATATTATTCGCCGCTATGTTAGCAACATTAGTCTATGGTATGCTGTTTTGTTTCCTTGGAACGATGTGGAAATATGGTATTGTCCTTGCTATCCCATTTGCGGCTTGGGAATTAGGTATGGCATTACTCTCTATGGGTGTTCCCGAATCGCCAATTTTGCGTTTTTCTATCGTGGGATGGGCAATGGTAATTGTTGATTCAGCAAGTATGATTATTTGGCCAGATATGGATCTGTTAATCAGCTCAGGATTTTCAGTAGAGGTTGAGGATTCATTTGGGTTTGAGCGTGAGGAGTTAATCGGTTCAGAAGCATTGAACTATTTCTTTGCTACTCCTGGTTTAGGTGACATTAGTCCTTTCTTATCGATGATTATTGCCACAGTTGTCTTACTTATTCAAGCAATTGTTTTGCTATTTATTGGTGGAGCCGTGTTCAAAGGGAAGGAAATAGAATGATGCCTTCGCTAGATAAGTTTGCAGGCGATCTATCTAGGATGTGGAAACTGCAGGAGAGGGAACCTCTACACCACCTCACTTGGGATTGGTGGTGGTGGCTATTGATGCTTGATGATGAAGATGGCAACCCAAGTGGCAAACAACTAATGGTATTGTGGTCGACTAAAGATAACCCTAAAGTCAGTGTTAGTGGCACTAATTGGGAACCTAAAGGCCGACCAGGATTTGACGGAGAGGGAGGTATTTCTCTTGACGGCATGGTCTGTGCTTGGTGGTATGACGGTAAGCGAATGTATGAACCATACATCAAGCACAAGTGTCGAATGATTGTTGTTAGTGATGACCATCCATCTTGGCCAGGGGATTCCAAATCAGTGGGTAGCGGTGGTGGTGCAGTAGTCCCACTGACTAATGATGATATGTCAATGGGCCTCAAGAGCGACCTCAGCGAATTTTGGCTCAACCTAAGTACTGATGAATTTCCTGATGATGAAAATGTCCCAAGTAATATGCAATTTACGCTAACTCCATGGAATGAACCTATGTCCACTGCAAGGCATGCGACAGCTACCTATGCAATGAATATGGGTTATGATATTCTTCGTTTACATGGCTGTAAAGTAGAAGGTAAATTAGACGATAAAGAGGTGTCAGGTACTGCTTATTTTCAGAAAGTTTGTGTTCAAGCACCTTCGGTGCCGTGGTATTGGGGCATGTTACACCTGAGTGATGGCTCATATATTGACTGGTTTTTACCTCATTTGAGCATGACCGTATCCTCAAGGGATAACAAGCCTTGGAAAAAACGGGACTTGGGTCACATGAGTTTGTCACAAGGAGGTTTATTTCACGACGCCGTCGCTCAAAAAAGCCTCAAGTTTTCTAACGTTCGAGTAGAAAAGTACGCTCTAAAAAATACGGAAGGTGACCATGGAGCCAACCCTGGCAGTAAGCTTCCGGGTTTCAAAGTCGAGATGTGGAGTGATGATGCAACGATTACTCTAGATGTGGAGGCAGTGGACCGCGCTCATTGGGCTTTTGAACAACCAACGATTGGTGGCTTAGTCTCTAATTTCACATATAATGAATATCCATTATTGGTCAAGAAATTGGTTATTACCGACAAAAATGGCGTCAGAACTGAGAAAAATTATGACTGGATTAGGGGTAATGCAGAACATTCTTGGGGTATTTTGCATTAAACCAACTCTTGATGGGGCAACATTCATGTGGGATAAGGCCTCAAAGAAGAACTAGAGGGAATGATATGTCAGGAGAAGCAACCACGGATGAAGTCAAGGTTAGTGAGGAGTTAGAATCTCAACAAACCGAAAACTTAGCCAAAAAATTCCGACTAATTCCAGGAGAAGAAATTCACCTGACAAAAAAACCTAGCACGTTCGCATTTGTCGGGCTATATGGTTTAGGTGCCCTAGTTCTAGGACTTCACTTTTTGTTTGGCAGAGTAGATTCATTAGGTGATGATTCAGAAGGTTTTATGTCATTAGTTTGGGCTTTTATGGATTTGACTACTAGTGATACAATGTCATTCAGTTTTATCTTTTTCATGTTATTTGTGGCATGGCTAAACCGTCTGATGAATACCTCTACCTCGGGTAGATGGGTCACTATGTGGCTACTAATTGTCGCATTCACTCCACTAATTATTCAAATTGATGATTTTATCTTCTTCATTACCGATTTGTTTGGCGAAGGTAGAGGAGACTTTATTGCAATTGAGTACAATTTTTACTTGTTCGGAATTGTATATACTGCACTGTTTTATGGTCTAACATTTTACTACCAGAATAGTTTCCATTATGCCATTACCTCCGATGCGGTTATTTTTGAACACAGTTTCTTACTTTCCCGTTCGCATCGCAGAATTCTCTTCGATAGGATTTCGGAAGTTATTGTTGAGAGAACTCCAGTGGGTACCATGTTTGGGTACGCAACCGTATCTATTCTAACCGATTCAGGTGTTGGACTTGTTGATGAATCAATGGGTGCTGCCGGAGCGGTAAATATGCCTGGTTCGGCAGATAGCTCTGATGATAGCGTTGCAGATAAGGCAAGAAAATCCCTGTTGCGGTCCTTTATTGGAATCATTACCTATCAAAGAACGATAAGGACAGTGCGTCCAGATCCAAAACACTGCTTCTACTCTATTCGTAAGTGGGATAAGTGTAAGATGTTACTAAATGAAATGCACAAAAAGCACAGCCAATCTAACCTTCTTAGTGATTTGAAAGACTCAATGTCGTCCTCCGATGAAGATTGAATCTAAGCGAGTCATTCAATAACTGAAACCACACCGGCCAATTCATTGGAGAGGATGTAATGAGTGATGTTCTAGAACCTGCTATTGAAAAATTTGCCGAAGGTGACCTTGAGGGTGCCGTAAATATGTTAGACGATATGTGCAAAGCGCACAAGGATATTGCTGCTGTCCATCACACATATGCTGAGTTTGCAAATATGTTGAATGTTGAAGCACAAGAAGATAAGGTCCCTGGCGGAAAAATCATGATGGCTTACAAGAAAGCAATGAACCTAGACGAAGAAAATGATGAATACATCGTCGACTTTGCCGATTTTGCCCTTGAGTGCAGAAGGATTCCAGCCGCAGTAAAAGAATACGAGAGATATGCAACAAGATTAGCTCTAGCCGATATACCAACTGACGATCGTCTTTACATGGCTGCAAGAAATCTTGTTGATGCTATTGAAGTCATAGACCCGACAAAGTCGAATAACATGGTCATGCCATGGATAAAGTCAGCCATAAAGTGGTCTGTTGGCGGTTTAGGATATACTCCAGAAGAAGCTGCTAAACTTTTGACTGAGGAATAGGTGATTAGATGGAGGAGCGAGTTCGCCTCGCATTTAATATCGGTTACATCGGTCGTCATTTCCACGGAAGTCAAATCCAACCAGACGTTAAAACCGTCCAAGGCGAATTAATTCGGGTATTTCGTAAATTAAAATGGCTAGACCCCAATGAAACCAGCCATAATTTAGTGCTGTCTAGTAGAACAGATGCAGGGGTTAATGTTCGTAGAAATGGGGGTACAGTTAAACTTGCCAAGAGTCTTTGGGAATCGTTGAATAAACGAAAGATGGTTAGAGCTGTAGACGATCAATTATGCGAAGGATTAGTATTTCTTGATGTTAAAGAAGTAGCTGATGATTGGAATCCAAGAATTGCATTACACCGAATATATCGATACCGGCTTGAAGGTATTCAGGGATGGTCTGACCCGGGAGAAAAATTTACTCAGTGGTTGGAATTATTCGTCGGAACTTACGATGCTAGAAATTTTGCCCGTCTTGAGGAAGGTAAAAATCCAATCAGGAAAATTTATTCCTGTAAACCATGGGAAGTAAACGGGAGGATTGTTGGATTTGAGATTGTTGGCGAGGCATTCTTGTGGAATCAAGTTCGCAGGACTGCTATGGCATTGCACAGATTAGCAATTGGGGATTTAAGCGAGCAAGAAATTACTGATGCTATTGATAAACCAGAAACATCGGTAGATTTTGGTGTGGCTCCACCAGAATGGCTGGTGTTATGGGATGTTGTATGGCCAAATTTTAGTCACGAGGACTCAACAAATTCAACATTCTCATTTACCAAACTTCCTGAATTCGATTATATCGAAAGAACAATGATTAGTCGTTGGCAAAAAGGCGCCTCATTGGAAATGGAAAGTACGCTTTATCACGAATGGTCAAAAATAGGCAAATTGCCCTATATACCACATGACTCAAAGTAATTCGATTTTTACCTTGTCACCGTCACTAATCGAGAAATGTTCTCTTAGAAATTTGGCTGAGATAATTTCCACCACGTCATAGTGTCTAGTCAAATCAGGAATCAGTACCGCACAATCAACAACTTTGTCATTAAAATTGAAAGTTGCCTTGAATGCTGTTGCACCGCCAAATGAAATCCCATCACGCAAGAATCCACGGATTCTATTAGCCTTTAAATCATCAATAGATACCTCGCTTGCTTGTGAAATAAGTTCGCTTGAGGCATCTAATGTGTCGATTCCAGATTTTAACCGAAGCGCAATGTAATCTCTTAAATCATCACCAGCAACTGTTAGATTCAGAGTTCCAGGCCATACAGAAGTTCCCATAAGTGATTGAAATTGGTCCTGATAGTGCTTTTGCGCCATAAATACATGGGCTCTGCCAAGTCCACTACTAACAACACCTGTGATGCGCATGGCCTCGCCAAATGCTAATCCTTTTTGACCTTCATGGAAGTTTTTGCAATACAAAACCACTTCAAGTACCGAGTTTAGGGCCAGGTGAGACGGTACTATGCCAGGCGATATGACGTGGATGAAACAGCGATACGAGGAATTATCTAACCAATCTTTGTTATGGGAGCCGCCAACATTGGAAAGCCCTAACCAACCGAGATGTTCGATTAATGGTAAACCAACAATAATGCTCTCGGCGAATAATTATCTTAACCTTACAACACATCCAAAGGTGGTCAAAGCGATGGTTGATGCAACTACAAAATATGGTGCTGGTAGTGGCAGTGTCAGGGCTATTGCTGGCACTATGGACATCCATCTAGCAGCAGAACAAAAAGTGGCAGAATTCAAGAAAGTGGAAGCCGCACTAATCTATTCTGCCGGATATACCGTTAATGTGGGATTAATCCCAACCTTAGTTACTGGTAAAGATGATGTAATCATAAGTGACGAATTAAATCACGGTTCAATTATTGATGGTGTCAGGTTAACTAAAGCCAGTAGAGCAGTCTATGCACACAACGACATGAGTGAATTAGAAGCAGTACTGGTTAGTAATGAAGACGCAAAGCGAAAACTAATCATCACTGACGGGGTATTTTCCATGGATGGTGACATTG
>JAQXFJ010000054.1 GCA_029250385.1 Candidatus Poseidoniaceae archaeon
CGCCATAGTGGACAGGCTCATGAGGGTAATCCATGACACAGGTTCATGGCCGGACAGATAACTGGTGCAGGAGCCGTGCTCCAGGCGCTCACTGATGGGGTGGCTATCGACCGTGTACTAGTTGACCGGGAAAAGGATACAGAGCAAATCCGTCAACTGTGCCTAGAACAGGAAATACCGTTGGAAGAAGGTTCAACTAATGATTTGTGGCGTATGTCTGCTGCAGGGCATGTTGACGCACTGGCGCTAATTGGCCGTTTTCAAACCGATTCAATGGACGAATTAATGTCAAGAGGCGGCACGATTTGGTTTTTTGATGGGGTGACGTATTCAACAAATCTTGGTTTTGCCATTAGAGCAGCTGAAGTTAGTGGCGCTAATGGCGTAGTGATAAACGTCGCCAAAACTCACGAAGAGCGCCGCACCATACGCCGCGCTAGCATGCGGGCAGATCGTTTCATTCCAGTCATTTACAGCAGTACAGAAGAAATACTGCAATGTGCTAAGCAGCACAAATTGACGATTATTTCCGCCGAAGATGTTGGCGATAGAGCGCCCTGGGATGTTGATATGTCGAATGACGTTATGCTTGTAGTCGGTGCAGAACGTGAAGGAGTTAGTCAAGCGACCCTAGATGCCTCTGATTACATCGTTAGATTGCCAATGGACGGTTTTGTCCCGTCTTACAATCTTCAAGTCGCAGTAAGCGTACTTACCGTCGAAGCGCTCAAGCAAAGGATTGCTTGAATAAACAATTTCCAATCCGTAAGAGGTTGGCCAAACCCCTTTTATCATGCTTAATAAGACGCCAAACCATGCTCAGGGGGAAAGGCAAGCAGTTTCCTTTTCCCAAGAGATTTGCCACAGTCATGGTAATGCTCTTTCTCGTGCCAGGATGCTTGGATTTTGGTAGTGGTGATGAAGCTATCTCATCGGCCAGTGACGGGCCGATAACTATCGAAGTATGGCACACTTTTGCTGCTGAAAGCAAGGAAGAGGTGGCTTTTACCAATGCAGTTAGAGATTTTGAAACTGCACACCCAAATATTACGGTTGAGATTACCCTAGTGCCGTTTGGTAATGCTGATCAGTTATTCATGACTGCCGCCCAAGGCGGCGAAGCACCCGATTTGATGCGACTTTCTAGTGACCAACTGGGGGCGATTGGTGAAGTGCGGGTTGACGGATATCCGTTACTTGAAGACCTACGTCCACACCTAACACCGCAAGATAGAGCGGAATTTGAAGCAAGAGCACTCGATTCAATGCGTTATGGCGAGGAATTGTATGGCATCCCAGCCAGCCAAGATTGTCTTTCATTGATTTACAATAAGGCATTATTTGATGCCGAGGGACTAGATTATCCCAATGAAAATTGGACCGAGCAAGATCTTCTAGCAGCTGCCCAACAACTAACCCAACAAGATGTTCAGGGGCTTGCTTTACCGATAAAAACCGCTTACTGGTGGTTTCCAATCCAAGAAGGATTTGGCGGTAGTTTGTTTGACCAGCAAGGCAACCCAACACTTGATTCAAACGGCTCTAGTGAAGCGATGAGATGGATGCTTGATTTGGAATTGACCGAAGAAGTAGTCGCTACTGGGACGCAAATTGAAGGAATGAAGAATCAATTTATCACTTCTAAAGCAGCAATGATTGTTGACGGTCCGTGGAATTGGGCAACCTATGAAGACAGCCGGCTAAATATTGGACAAACCTTGTTGCCAACAGTTGTTCAATCAGGTGAACGCATGTCGCCTCTTGTCACTTACAAAGGCTGGACGGTAAGCAAACAAAGTGCTCACAAGGTCGCCGCAACCGAATTGGCGCTCTGGCTATCATCACAATCAGTTCAGCAAGAATTCGCCTTAGAAACTTACACTATGCCAACGCACGTAGCGCTTGACACGGATCCAGCAATCATCAATGACGAAGTAATATCGGGATTTTTAGAACAAACCAAACTAGCTACTCCAGCCCCAACTACTCGTGCTATGTCGCTGATATACGGCCCTCTTTCCACTGCTTTTGAACAAGCGTATACAGGTACTGCAAGTACCTCTGAGGCTTTGAGCGGCGCCAATGATGAATTAATTTCTCTAATTGAGAATCTGCAGCGTGCAGATCAGGTAGAACCGAATCTTGGCTATCGGGTAATTGACGCAAATATTTCTACAGATGGTTCACAAAATTACACGATTTATGTCGATGGAGAACTTCACACTGAATTACAATTAGATGTTGGGCAAGGTGTCACAAATACCGGTTATGACGTCTGCACTGCGGACGGCAATCAGATGAACCAAAGCGGCCAGATAAGGCTATTTCCTGATACAACTCAAGAAATAAAATGTAGTTTAACAGGGATGATTCCAGATAAATTACACCTAATTGAGATATATTCACCAAACGGGCAGGTCATGAGCTTTGAAGCCGTAACCGGGGTTGGTGACCAGCGGCCCGAAGCAGGTGATACCTCACCAGTTCTGTTTGCTATTGGAGCAATAGTCCTCTCGCTAATAGCCTTGCTTAGTTACGGCCGATATCGCGACGGTCAACTGGGTCGCACCAATTCACGATTGGCCCATTTCTACATTGCACCGGCAATGTTAGCCTTAGCAATTCTAACATTTTACCCCGTAATGTATGGCTTTTGGCTGTCATTTACCGATGCTGACCAAACTCACTTAGGTGAGCAAGCCTTCATTGGACTGACTAATTTTTGGGAGGTAATAACCGCTTCTGGATTCATTAGAGTGACGATATTTACCTTGGTTTGGACGGTTGTCAACGTCACTGCGCACATCGGACTCGGATTATTTCTAGCATCAATTTTGCAGCGTGCAGACCTCAAGGGAAAAACCGCTTATCGAACAATTTTGCTATTGCCTTGGGCGGTACCGTCCTATATTTCGGTCTTAGTTTGGAAAGGGATGTTCCAGCCTGATGGTTTGATTAATGATTTACTTGGCACGGATATCAATTTCTTGTCCGATCCAACCGGGGCTCAAATAGTGGTCATTTTAGTAAATATTTGGCTTGGAGTTCCATTCATGATGATGTCCATCAGTGGTGCGTTACAAGCCCTACCAAAGGACATGTATGAGGCTGCTGAGGTTGAAGGTGTTACAGGATGGGAGGCATTTAGACACCTGACTCTGCCTAATCTGAAAAGTGCATTAGTGCCGTTATCCTTGCTTGGATTTATTTGGACTTTCAATATGTTCAATGTAATCTACTTAATGACCGACGGAGGACCTAATCTCTACTTTGGAGAGCCTGGCCAAACAGATATTTTGATCACTTATGTTTACGATGTTGCCTTTAGAGACGGCGCATATGGTGTTGCAGCAGCCTGGTCAGTGATAATTTTCCTAATGCTTCTGGCATTCTCATGGACTTACATGAAGCAAACTAACGCAACGGAGGCGGCTGCATGATTAGCGAGCGAGTGATTCGTGCTTGGTACACTCCAGCAGAAGTTTTGACCTTGCGACGCTGGCTAATTGTGGCAACAGTAGTCAATGTCTTGTTGCTAACATTTGATTATCTGCGTGGCGATAGCAAAATCTTGCTGCTCGGCCTTTTTGGCTGTACTGTATTAGCGGCTTTACGTAACTTTTTGCCAGCAGCTAACAACCACAACAAACGTAATATTTCCCTACTATTATCTGGAGCAATAATCGCAGTTGGCATTTATCGGTTTATGCTGATGCCGTTCTCCATGTTTAATTTCTGGCTTTGTGCTTGGATGATAATTCCTGGACTAATCGCATTATTTTGGCTATCTAATCAGGCTGTATCAGTATGGGCAACCCGTGAATTGTCAATTTCTGCGGTTGAATACGGGCTTTCAAGGAACTTCGAGTTAATCAAGAAATACCAAAAGATTGGCTCTCATACCACGCTATTACATTTCTCAGTGATCACTTTAATTCCAATAATTTGGATATTTGATATCGCATTATCTCCGGGGAATGCGCTTGGTGGTGAAATTGGAGACTCCTTTAGTGGTGAGCACTTTTCAAAAATCCTTGAAGGAGACTCCTTTTGGATTTGGTTTAGAAATTCCTTAATTGTTTCAATCGGTACAAGTTTGCTTGGATTAGTAATTGCAATCCCTGCTGGATATGCGTTTAGTAGATACAAATTCACCGGGCGAGACGTCTCTATGTTCGCGTTCTTATTAGTGCAAATGTTCCCAGGAATAATTATCTTAGTGCCTTATTTCTTGGTTATGAAAACCCTAGGTTTGCTTAATTCTCATCTAGGACTAATTCTTGCTTACTGTGTAACAGCATTGCCATTATGCGTTTGGATGTTGAAAGGCTTCTTCGATACCGTGCCGCGTGAACTTGAAGAGGCAGCCACCTTAGACGGTTGTAATCAATTCCAAGTTTTTACTAAAGTCGTGCTGCCATTATCGATGCCTGCTGTAGCAGTAACTGCTCTGTTTAGTTTCCTTGCTGCTTGGAATGAATTCCTCCTCGCACTGACCTTCAATACCTCCAATGACATGTATACATTGCCGGTTGGCCTTGCTTCATTAATTTCCTCAACCGGTCAGGCTTGGGGAGATTTTGCCGCTGCTAGCATTTTGGTTAGCCTGCCAGTAGCGTTGTTGTTTTTATTCTTCCAGAAGTTCCTCATCGAGGGGCTATCTGCAGGTGGAGTGAAAGGGTGATTGAATGGTAAATGTAAGATATAACTCGGTATCAAAGAAATATGATGACGGCTTTGAAGCGGTAAAAGAATTGAATTTAGAAATAAAGGATGGCGAATTTTTGGTATTACTGGGCCCGTCAGGCTGTGGTAAGTCAACAACTCTGCGAATGCTTGCTGGACTAGAAGAAGTTACTAGTGGCGAAATACAAATTGATGATGTGACAGTCAATCATTTGCCACCTGGGGCAAGAGGTTTAGGAATGGTATTCCAATCTTATGCTTTGTATCCACATATGTCAATTGCCGACAATCTGTCGTTTGGTTTGCGCATGGCTAAAGGTGAAGCAAAACTAAGCGGAGATGAGATTAAGGCACGAGTCCAAGAGGCTGCTGAAATGCTAGACTTAGTTGACCACCTCGATAAAAAACCCAAGGAGTTAAGTGGTGGCCAGAGACAACGAGTTGCTCTTGGTAGAGCATTAGTTCGTAGGCCAAAAGTACTGTTGATGGATGAACCCTTATCGAATTTAGATGCTGAATTAAGACATCAGATGCGCAGCGAAATTCGTAAATTACACAATGAACTTGGCACTACGACAATTTATGTTACTCACGACCAAATCGAGGCGATGACCTTGGCAGATCGAATTGCTATCTTGGATAAAGGAGTGTTACAGCAACACGATGAGCCGCTAAATGCATATCATAACCCAGCAAACGATTTCGTCAAAGGCTTCCTTTGCCAACACATCGATGATTTGGTACAAACAGCAAACAACCTTTTCAAGAAAACAGAATAACCTAGTGAGTGAGGCAGATGCGTAATCAAGTAGCCGTGGCAATCTTATTCTTGACGGTATTATTGTTGCCAATGTTACCGGTAACAGCAGATAACCCAGAGATTGATTATCAAGACGGTCAAACCGTATTTACCTGGTCTGGCGCCGCGTCAACAGTTGAATTAATTGGCGAATGGAACTGGAGTGAAACTTCATCATTATCTGAACAAAACGGTATTTGGTCCACTACTATTTCAATTGACGAAGGACTATATTGCTACAAATTAATCGTTGACGGAGAGTATATGTTTGACCCAGCAAACCCGTATCGTGGCTATTGTGATAATATTGAAAATTCGATTGTTCGAGTTAAAGATTCAATTCGTCCTAATTTTGCTAGCGAAATAATCAATCAGCAACTAATAGTAAGTTTTTTGCCCGGTACTAGCGGTGCAGGACCAAACGGTATTCCAGCTGGCTTAGAAGCAGCAGTTTGGGATGAGACGTCCATGACCTG
>JAQXFJ010000139.1 GCA_029250385.1 Candidatus Poseidoniaceae archaeon
CTAGAATTTACCGGCTACTGGGTGGATTATGAAATCGCTAATTGGTCATGTAATTGGGAAGATACTGCAGATCCAGATGAAGATTATACCTCTTATTATTGGAGTTGTGACGACATCCGTGACCCACCCGAAGATACTGGTGACAATGATTGGTATTATTGTGAATATTATGATGACATTGCAACCCACTACTGTACTAACGGGTTTGGTAGTCAAGGTACAGACGAAAATGGGGAATGGGGCAATTCAGCGTCATTTACTCACTGGCGCGACGGCGGCGACCCAAGGGACGTTGAAGATGATGATTCTGATGAAGATGACATCATTATGTTTACAGTAGATACATTGTTGTATGGATTAGCAGGAAATATGGATGATTACAACCTTACCTTTGCTAACTGTATAGAATCCGGTTATGATGATAACGGAGATTATACTAAGCGAACCTGTCAACCAGATTTATTCTCCATGTCAATAGCAGAGTCGGAGGAATATGGGGTAATATCATATCTTGATAATGATAATTCAGGCACAATTTCCTCAGGAGATGACATTATCATCTATCTGGCTGCGTTTGAAGATCTTGATGATGCCACTCATGTTAGGCTGTACTCGCAAGAGGCTGACAATTACAGTGACCAGAACTCTTTGTTTCAAAATTAGTGTTGAAATCGCTGAAACAAAACAGGGTTAAATTGTTAAATTAACCACAGAACGCTAGCCCATGCGATTCATTAGGTCACTGTTGTTAGTCAGTTTACTAATTTCAGCCTAGTTGATAGGCTGCATAAGCGACGAATCGACCAGTGTGGTAATTGATGCTGAATCATTAATAGAGGTAGAAAATCCTTGCTTACAAGGATCAACTGCTATTTCACAATCAATGATAGAAATCACCGTTAATGGCGAATCCAGATTATTTAGGTTATCAGCACCAAGTTCAGCAGCAGGAATAGAATTGCCAATCATCATTGCCTTTCACGGCGGAGGTGGTGCAGCAGAAGATTTCCAGCAACAAAGTGAATTTGATCAGTTAGCAGGGGAGGATAAATTCATCATGGCTTATGCTATAGCACAAGATGACAGAACTGCTGCTGAAGGTGAATGGTACCTAAATACTTCAGCAACTTCTAGAGATGATAACGATTTTGCTGAAGCAATTGTTGATGAGTTGTCAAAATCATATTGCATTAATCAAGACAGATTATACGCAATTGGCTATTCACTAGGTTCAATGTTTACCTATGAAATTGCTTGCCAACTCAATCAACGCTTTGCGGCAGTTGCGTCTTTTGCTGGAACCATGCCAGTTCAGCCTGAAAATTGCGATATGCTTGGCAGCATGTCAGTTATACACATCCACGGCAAACTCGATTATATCATTGATTATGATGATGATTGGGATTGGAAAGATGGCGAGCATGAAGGAGTTGGTACGATGAGTGGTGTTCCGAGAATGATCGATTATTGGGGGGAAAAATTAGCTTGCCAGACCAGTGATAGTAATAATGATTTTCAACTTGAACATATAATTCATTCACAGTGTTCTAACAATGCTCGAGTTGAGCATTATGGTTTAGAGTTTCAAGAGCATAC
>JAQXFJ010000156.1 GCA_029250385.1 Candidatus Poseidoniaceae archaeon
CCATCTCCATCGGTATCGGATTTTCGAGGATCTAGATATGAACGGAATCCTTCACCGTCAACAACACCAGTTAGGCCCCGTAAGAAACCTGGATCGGTACATTCAGCAGGATAAGGCCAACAATACTCCTCAGTCGAATTTAAACCATCCTTGTCAACATCAAGTATTGCATCAGAGGCATCATCTTTATCCATGCCTTCCATTGAATAACCTCTGCCATCAATAGCAGTAGAATTGATCCATTCAGAAAAGATATCTTCGTGAACATCAGGAATTCCATCCCCATCTGAGTCAGTAGTTGGAGGTCGTTCTTGATTAGTATCATCTGGATGAACATTTGATACCGGAGATATAGCTGGGAATTGTGACATAAATAGCAGACTGATAACCACTGCCAAAGTAGTAAGCAGTGTAGATTGACTTCGACGCATGCCTTCACCTGTCACGAAGTATAGTCTTCGCAGTTGCCGTCTCCCCAACTACACTTAAGAGTATGATGGAGTGATGTTCCGACATTGACTCAGTTGGTGAGGTGAAGAATTACTCAAATTCCAACTATTTTGGCAATTGCAAGCGGTTTGTTCAATACCTTTCCGCGACCGCAGTAGAATATCACCATGACATTGCGAATTACTCACTTAGGAACAGGTAGCAGAGGCAACTCAACGCTGCTTGAAACTAGCGAGGTCAAGGTATTAGTTGATCTGGGATTTAGTGGAGCCCAGTTGCAAAAGCGATTAGCCATGCTCAACATCACGCCAGAAGAAATTGATTGTGCTCTAATAAGCCACCACCATGGAGATCATGGTGGTGGAGCAAATATCGCACAACGTAAATGGGGAATGAAAATTTTGGCTAACGAAAGAACTGCGCAGGAATTGGATTTGGACCCAAAGTTAACATCATACTTTGGACCTTTGGACGTCATTAGAATTGGTGACCAGTTGTCAATTCTAACTGTCCCAGTCCCTCATTCTGGTTCAGATAATGTTGCCTTTGTAGCGAGTTACTGTGGAGAAAGGGCTGCGATTATAACTGATTTGGGATCCTGGACAGATGAACTAATCAAGCATGTTTATGGTTGTGAGCACATTTCGATTGAAGCCAACTATGACGATCAAAAATTGAACTCCGGACCATACCCATACTCTTTGAAGGAGAGAATCAGAGGCAGAGGTGGCCACTTATCAAATAATCAAACCGGGCAATTTTTAGCCGAAGTTAGTACAAAAAATACCCGTAACATAGTCCTAACGCACTTGAGCGAAAAAAATAATTCACCACACCTTGCAGAATCTACTGTACTATACTACATCTCAGAACTTTTTGAAGGAGACATATACATTTCGTCACAAGATGGACCGGAAATAACTCACTATATTGGGGAAACTGATATCCAAAATCTTAGACCCACCAAACTAAATCGAGTCGAGATTGACTAAAATTTAGCCGGATTTAGGTCAATACCTAAATGATACCGAAGTATGAGAGGTTTGTGCCAACTAGCAGACGCCACACCTCAGGACCTCGGAGACGGGAAAATGAAGATGGCGTGAGCGACGTCTTGGGTGTGATAATGATGCTCGCTATG
>JAQXFJ010000170.1 GCA_029250385.1 Candidatus Poseidoniaceae archaeon
TGAATCACCGTGAAATATCATCACTGCTTCACTACCGGTGCCAGTTACATCTCTTTGATGCCAACGTTGAGCTAGAAAGTTTTTGGCAGCGATTATGTGAGGTCGATTTATTGTATCTACACCACCCCATTGCTCTCCGCCTTTACGTGGTGTTAATTGAGAATTAACCACCCATTGCCAACTATCCTCAAAGGAACCCAAACTGCTGTAATCTTTTGATGCTGTAGTTTCGTCCAGTGGAATTTCATTGCTGACAAACTTGGTGAATGATGCTGTGGCAGGGTTCGTGGAAAGCCACAAAAACGCATCCCTAAGAGCGGGATGTTGGTGACTTCTTTGCTCTACTAAACGCCAGATATTACCATCTCTAACTGCTTGCCGACATCGAGCCAATTCAGCCAAAGTAATTTCCAAATTGTACTTAGCAAGTAATTTCATCCGCTCATCTTTGGGCATTTTTCTTACTAATTCTGGCGTAACCCCACTGATACAAGGCATCATAATTGGCCATTCCATCAATCCTTCCAATTTTTCAGTACCCCATGGAGACAGAATTCTGCCATCTCTCGCAAATAAAGCATAGGCGGCGGAATCGAATAGATCTGCCCCAAGGGCAATCGACATCGGAAACAGCATTGGATGGCCACAACCAAACATGTGCACTGGTCTGTTTGACGGCAGGAAGGGTAAAGTTGACATCATGATTTTAGCATATTCCCGGTACCTTTGTTGCTCCATAACTGGGACAATACCACCAATTGGGTGAACGGAAAAGTCAAATTTTGCCATTTCACTAGCAGATTTACGCCGCAAATCTGGAAACAATCCTCCTTGTATCGGGCCGTTCAACATAGTATCTTGTGATGTTTCGACACTTACTGGAGAACGTTCAATGGTTTCATCAACCGCTGATTTTACTTCCGAATGTTTCATATCGGGTCGAGAAAATACATCCAGCATTGTTGCAATATCAACCCCGATGGAACGTTGAAATTCAACAATTTCTTCAACTCCAACTTCGACATCTCCGTAAATATACGATTGGAACGTCCCAGAATCAGTCATTATTACCCCTGGATAATCTATCAACTTGTGCACACCATCAGCAATTGCTTTTTCTTTGAGACTATCATGCTTCCATATGATGTAAGAATTGGTGATTAGCGCTCCGATACCATACCTGTCCCACATTTCACGAGGTTCGATTGTTCGTATGTTTGGATTGATTACAGGAAGTAGTGTTGGAGTTTCTAAAATCCCGTGTTTAGTATGCAGTTTACCCAATCGTGCCCTACCATCTCGGTTAGTGATTTCGAATAGACCCTCATCACCCTCTTTACAGGGATTTGGATTTGGTCTAGGCTCATCTGACCATACAGGCATGGTGCCCGCTGTGGACAACATGATTTGAATTCATCCATCAATACCATCGACTATGACAAATTAAACGAATTCTACATTCCCATGCGCAAGAATAAATTCTCTACCTAATTCGTCAAAAGTATCTAACAGATTTTTTGAGTATCTAATTCTAATTACTTCATCATCGCTCTCTAAGTCTGCCTTTATTCCGTCAAGAGTACCGGGGGCTGCTCCACAGGATAAGCAAGCCCCTGTCAAGTCTAGTATCAAGTCTAATTGTGTAACACCATTAATAGATTGTTCGTGGTATGATTGGATAGCAATACCTCCGCCGTGGCCGTCCAAGGCTGCCCTAACAGGGCCAAGTCTAGCGAGTAATGCAGGCACAAAGTCATCATTTCCAACAACCTTCAGCAACGATTCGGCTCTAAGCCTCGCTTCTTCTTCAGGGTTGGTCGACTCCGCTATGCGTTTTTCAGCTTCCTGGGCGATTGACTTGCTGGCTTGAGCAGCGTACTTCGCAATCAAGTCATCATCAGACATAATACGACCAATTTGCAGTGGTTTTTGACTCTTTGGTATTTATTTAGGCCACCCTAAAGCCGTGATACTGCGTCGCAATCTTTTACACTCATTGATAAGGGAGAATCTTGTGGTTGGAACAGGTGAGAATGTGTCAGAAGTAATATTAGATATCAAAAATCTTCATGTTTCTGTTGAAGGAACAAAAATCATCAAAGGTGTTGATTTAACCATTAGGTCAGGAGAAATCCACGCAATAATGGGCCGAAATGGGGCTGGAAAGTCTACTTTAGCCCATGTTTTGATGGGACATCCAGCATACGAGATTACTCAAGGAGAAATACAATATCGCGGCAAACCTATTGACGAATACGAAGTATTCGAAAGGGCCAGAGCAGGGATGTTTCTGTCTTTTCAATACCCTGCTTCAATCCCTGGTGTTCAAGTTGGCAACTTCTTAAAGAAATCGGTAAATAATGTCAGAGATGAAAAAGTCAAAGCACGTGAATTTCGCAAGGAACTAAACGCTGCGATGGATAAACTTGACATGAACAAAGGATTTCTATCACGCTATGTCAATGACGGATTTAGTGGTGGGGAAAAGAAACGCCTAGAAATCCTCCAAATGATGCTGTTGAAACCAACCCTAGCATTACTCGATGAGACCGACTCGGGACTAGACATCGATGCGTTAAGACTTGTCGCAAAAGGCATCACTGAAACTGCAGAAGAGACCGGCTTCTTGGTAATCACACACTATCAAAGGCTGTTAGAGTTAATCAAGCCTAACTTTGTTCACGCAATGATTGATGGCAAATTTGTCAAATCAGGTGGGCCAGAATTGGCGCTAAAATTAGAAGATCAAGGTTACGACTGGTTGGAGGCATAATAATGAACGATGAAGCAAATAACGCAGTTGGCGATTACCAATACGGATTTCATGATCCAGAAAACGCAACCATAAGGTTTGACAAAGGTTTGTCAGAACAAGTAGTTAGGGACATTTCAAATCTAAAGGAAGAACCTGAGTGGATGACTGAAATCAGAGTCAAGGCATATCGCCATTTCGTTAGTAGACCGATGCCAGATTGGGGTAATTGCAAGATGCTAGAGTCGATTAAATTCGATGACGTAACTTATTTCCTGCGCTCTTCTAAGGAAACTGCAAATGACTGGGACGATGTACCAGAGGACATAAAAAATACCTTTGACAGATTGGGAATTCCAGAAGCAGAGCAAAAATGGCTCGGTGGAGTTACCGCTCAATATGAATCAGAAGCAGTCTACCACTCTGTCCGTGAAGACCTAGAAGAGCAAGGAGTAATATTCCTTGACATGGATTCTGGATTGAAAGAATATCCCGAATTGGTAAAGCAATACTTTTGCTCTGTAATACCCTATGCTGACAACAAATTTTCCGCCCTTAACACAGCAGTGTGGAGCGGAGGGTCGTTCATCTACGTACCAAAAGGAGTACATGTTGAAATGCCAGTTCAGGCCTACTTTAGAATCAATGCTAAGAATATGGGTCAATTTGAAAGGACGTTAATCATCGCTGATGAGGGCAGTAGCATAAATTATGTCGAAGGCTGTACTGCACCAACTTATTCTACGGATTCACTGCATTCCGCAGTCGTCGAACTAATCGCTATGGAAGGCGCTAAGATTAGATATTCAACAGTACAGAACTGGTCGGCTAATGTTTACAATCTAGTTACCAAAAGAGGCATTGCACACAAGAATGCTGTTGTTGAGTGGGTTGACGGAAATATTGGTTCCAAACTCACCATGAAGTATCCGTCGGTAATCCTCAAAGGTGAAGGAGCACATGCAGAAATAATTTCAGTAGCTTATGCTGGCGCAGGGCAACATCAAGATGCTGGAGCCAAAGTCCACCATTTAGCGCCTAATACGACATCAAATATTTTATCCAAATCAATCTCGAAAAATGGTGGAAGATCATCTTATCGAGGTCTACTAAAGGTAAATCCAAAAGCCCACGGATGCCGTTCAAAGGTTGTTTGTGATGCATTAATGCTAGATGCGGACTCTCGCTCTGACACTTACCCTACTATGGAAGTTAGTAATTCAAGTGCAGACCTAGAACATGAAGCAAGTGTTTCAAAGATATCTGGAGACCAACTATTCTATCTCATGAGTCGAGGTTTTAGCGAAGAGGAAGCCATGG
>JAQXFJ010000172.1 GCA_029250385.1 Candidatus Poseidoniaceae archaeon
CCCTTACCATTGGCTAAACAGGGTGAAAAGTCAACATCAGGAGAATTCCCAGGAGTCTTTATCCGAGCCCCTAAATTTATTCAAAACTCAATAAAATGCCAACCAATAGCCCATTTATCACAAGAAGTAGTAGGCGTTATTCAAGGTGAAAAACTAGCATTAACCTTCCATCCAGAACTAACCAGCGACAGAAGATTTCATCGTTGGCTTATCGGCAGGATAATGGATGCCAAACAATAAATTCGTACGAGGGTTTGAAACCGTAAATCAATAGCGGCGTGTATTACTATGCTTGGAAAACTGCCGATGGCGACTGAAATAATCCCTGCTGAACTGGGTGAAGCGGAAGGTTGTATTCAGTGCCAGCGTGGCAGTAAACTGGTCTTGTTTGTCACAGGTAAATGCCACTGGGGGTGCGATTACTGCCCACTATCAGATAATCGTCGTGAGTCACCTGATATGTTTGCTAACGAAAGAAGATGTTCTGAATGGTCAGAGGTAATTGAAGAAGGTCGAGCAATGAACGCAACCGGTACGGGAATTACCGGGGGAGACCCAATGCTGGATATGGAAAGGTCACTTGAAGCAGTTAAACAATTAAAGGCAGCATTTGGACCTGAACATCACATCCATCTTTACACATCAATACCATTTAACCCGGTTAATTGTTCAAGATTTGCCGAAGCAGGGTTAGATGAGATTAGGTTTCATCTACTAGATGGCACAATCGCCAAATATCTGCCAGTAATTGACGGCTGCCATGAAGCGGGAATTAATGTTGGAATAGAATTACCTTGTGAACCAGACAAAGAAACAGACTTGCTAGCACTAATAGATTCAATGAATGGTAGTAATATTCAGTTTCTTAATCTAAATGAATTGGAAATTACCGTTGGTAATCAAGATAACATGGATGTTAGAGGATTCAATCTCAGCGGAGCGATGACAGCTGCTGCGGAAGGATCTCTAGAATTGGCGCTAAAATTGAAGGATTATGCTAAGGATATGAGTTTCCATGTGAAATTTTGTAGTGCCAGTTTCAAGGATGCTGGTCAATTACGAGCAAGATTTCGCCGACGAGCAAAAACCACCCTAAGGCCATATGAAGTGTTGAGTGATGATGACACAATATTGTTTGGGGCAATACCTACTGAGACCGAAGATGCTTACGATGATTTGAGTGAACTATCAAACGAACTAGGATTATCTGAGGGGTGGATTCGATATGATGCTGGACAACAACGTATCGAACTACCATTATCAATTGCTGAAGATATTGCTAGTGTGGTAGAAGTCCCAGTGTTACTAATAGAAGTACACCCAACTCACGAAAGATTGGAAGTTTCCGCAGTAAATTTGAATGATGCAAGATAATGGGTCTAGAAATATTCCTCACTAAATGGGGTAATGCTCCCTTTGTCGACATGAAATTTAAGTATTGAACTTCATTTGACGAGATATGGATAAAGCCGACTGGGCCATACTTGGCAAAGGGAAATTTATCCTTACTGCGATAATAATGGTCGCTGTCTTAGCCCTGCCTTCATTTATCTACACTGGCTCATACATAATTGCAGATGCCCCGGCACCTAAGGAAGGTTTGGAATTACCTCCAAATCCAGATGAAACACTTTCTGAAGGATTACTGTTCATTGTCCTTGATGGTGGGGTTAGAGATTTAATGCTAGACAAAGATTTGATGCCAACACTGCATTCACAAGTATTTCCCAACGGCACCTATCTCGACGTACTAACTAACCCACTAACCATGACCGCATCATGTGTCAAAGAAATGGCCACTGGCATACCTTCAAGACCCAATGAAGGATTAAGTAATTTTCACCCAGAACATCCCGGCACACCAGATGGGTGGACATTAGCAAGTGAATCTGACCGTGATAATGATGGAGTTTATGATTATCGTGTTGGAATTGTTGGAGATTACGTTTGGGGTGACTTGTACTCAGACAATGATGAAATTAATTTTATGAAACATCGTTATGGTCATGCAGATTACTACCAAGGCGACACCGAATCGTTTGAGACACTGAACAGTTGGCTTGATGGTGAAGTGCCAAAAAGTAACACTAAACCGGGAGTTACCTTTGAACAAGCACCTAATGTAATAATTGCCCATCTATCTGGCCTAGACAGCGTTGGCCACCGATATGGAGTCGAAAATTCCGATGATTACGAAGAAAAATTAACTTGGTTGGATAATAATTTCAACACCATATTCGACAAAGTTCCTGACGATTGGACTGTCGTGGTAACTTCTGACCATGGCCTTACAGCTAGTGGACAACATGGCTCCCCAGACAAAGAAATCAGGGAAGTTGGTGCTTGGATGTGGGGGCCAAATATCAAACAGAACTATATCTCCCCAAATCAGATTGACCAACGAGACTTAGCAACCCTGCCATCACTGCTGTTATCACTGCCATTACCTCATGCAGTGCATGGTAAATTCCCGCTTGATGCATTAGAAATATCGGATGACAAAGTACAACAATTAGATCAATGGAATTGGAATTCCACAATCTCAAGAAATGAATGGATGCAAGAAAATGACCATCCATACTTCGAAGATTTAACCAGAGATAATATTCAGTGGGAAAAAATCACCTATGATGAAATCGGCATGCGAGGCTCAGATCTTATACTGTCAGCAGTTTTGTTTTGTGCAATCATGGCAGGAGTCATTTTGGTGATGCGTAAGCATGACTTTTCACCGAAGATTATCAAGTATACTGTAGCCGTGTTAATCGGGATGTTTTCAATGTCATCTGCCCTTTCATACAACCGGGACACTCTAGCGTTATTGTACTACATGGTTGGCTATTTTACTCCGCTAGTCTTCGCTGGATTAGCGCTCACTCTGTTGTGTACTAATAAATTTAGTCAACAAACTAGACAATACCTAACCGTTGCGACGATGGTTCTGTTTGGAATAATGATTATTTATCCGGAATCTAGGGTTTCAGCGATAAATATACTAATGCTGCTAATGCTGTTCACGCCGATATTTTGGCAAGCCAGGGATAAAAATAAAACTGATAAATTAATTCTTGGTTTTTATGGCCTAGCAATAATTCCAACAACATTATTGTCCCATTATCGAGTATTCTACTTTTCCTTCCCAAGAGGCGCAATTAATTTCTCAGTTAGTGGGGATTTCTTGCCATTGATTATGAATACAGTACTAACATTGGTTGGTATTGTGATTTACATGCGAGCACACAAAATCATCACAGAACAGCGAATTCGCAATTTGGTAATTGGAGCCTTCACAGCAATACCATTACTAATGTATAAGGAAAATAATATTGTTGACTGGATGGTATTG
>JAQXFJ010000190.1 GCA_029250385.1 Candidatus Poseidoniaceae archaeon
GGTTGATTTAGAAGATTTTACTGATTATGATGTATCACCTTTTTATGCGGACAGACCAGTGCCCTACATAGAATCTAATTCAGGTAATATCAAAACAATCTCAGCACCTCACATGATCATCAGCCTTCTGCATCACATGGAACTAGATATGGGCCAAGAAGTAATTGTCATTGGATGCAAGGGTGGGTATTTAGCAGCACTAATAGCCACCATTGTTGGTGAAAAGGGGAGAGTAAATGTACTCGATCCATCTTCTGAAGTAGTCAATTACACTAAGGAGAGACTCTCACATTGGCCAACGGTTGATATAAGAAGAATCGAAGATTTATCTGTTGCACCTGTCGCTTTCCCCGGAGAATTTAACCGAGTAATTATGACTGGGCAAATTGATGGAATACCGCAATGGGTCAAATCTCGAATCTCTGATGGTGGTTTTATTGTTGCTCCAATAGGTAATTTAGAATCACAAAAACTTATGAAAATGGAGTACCAAGACCAATATGAACTTGAAACTGATTTAGGTAATGTATGCTTTGGTCCAATCGATGTCGATTCACAAACAAACCCTCACTTACACCCCAAAGAGTTAGCAGACCTTATTGAATTGTCAATCGAAACCTGTGAAGAGCTAGAAATAATTGACTTTGAAGAGATGCAAAGTTTACAAGATTTAGTTGCTAGGTTGAACAATTTACCTGATGATACACCTCCAATAGGAGAAGGTGGTGTGCCGATTTCACAGCATCCAATGGTCAAATTACTATGGCATTATTCTCCATCTTTCCTAAGACTATGGCCAATAATCCAAGTTATGTTGCACCCAATGATTTCTAACTTTGAATACAATAATCTGGATGGTTACGACGAAGATCAAGATATTGACTGGTGATGAAATTGGCCGGTCGTTCCGCAATGGCATTACAACATCTCAAAAGCCGAGATGACCGAAAGAAGCGACGTGCGATAAGAGAACTATTTGAAATCGACGACGAGGAATATTTGGAATCATTCATTCCTTTATTAAATGATAAGGACAATTGGTATCGCACAAAGGCATTGGACGCCTTCAAAACTTGGGCTAAACGAAGGGACCTTGCCACATTAGCAGTATTAATTAATCACAAAAAAATAGAATACAATAGAGTTGCTGCAAATATGCTTTTATCTTTCAAAGCCGATAACTCTAGGTTAGCCGAGGAGTTATTTGCTAAAGATGATTTATTGTGTAAAATAAAATCCTGTGAATTTATACTTCGATGTGATAACCAGGATGAATTTTTTGAGATGGTGAACAATCATAGCTCCCCAAAAATAAGAATTATTGCCCTAAAAAGTAAATATTCCGACTCAGTTACCATTGAAAAAATGCTTGAAGACGAATCTAACTCAGTTGTCCAAGCTGCGTTAAAAAAATCTCAAGACATTGATGTGAAATTATCCTCGAAATCGATAAAAACAATGCTTCAAAATGGCGTGGATCCGAAACTGATTATCCCGCATGTTCTTGCTAATAATCACAATATTGTGGTAACACTGGTTAAATCGCTTGATTCTAACGGCAAAAAAGAATTTGTTAAGTATCTACGAAAAGGATTTACTAAAATTGAAGATGAGATAATCCAAATTCTAATTACTAATTGCCAATATGAAATTATTGGTCGATGGTTACAAGGGAAAAAAGGGAAAGAATACGACTCTCTCCGATGGGATATTATTAGTAACGAGGAGGTTGATGAAATTGAGAGATGTCGATTAATTGAACGTCTGTTTTCTCGTGCTAATGAACCAGAAATTATTGAACAGGCAAAAAATGTTGCCAATAACTCTAGCAGCGAGTTGATTAGAATTACAGCGCATAACCTTTCAACCGCCGGCTCTTAGCAAGAAATATGACTGACAGTTCAGGACTAACCTTTCGACTGGATGCGACAAAAGGAGAAACTCGCTTTCTGAATATAGAAATAGAGGTTGAACCACCTTTTACCAAGAGTAAATTAGAGTTAAAGTTCCCTCGATGGGTACCAGGTTCTTACTTTATCAGAGAGCCAATGCAATATTTAACTGATATAAACTGCATGCAAGGCAAAACAAACTTGAAATTTGTCAGAAAAGGTGTTGATGCAGTTTCTATAAAATCTATTAACAATGATCAAAATATCATTGTAAATTACAAAATCCTAGGAATTGAATTATCAGTAAGGTCAACTCATATTGATGATAGTCACTTACATATGATGCCCCCATTTACTTTCTTACTACCAACATCTGGTATAGATAAAACAAGAATGAATCTGCCTCATAATATTTCATTACACGCTCCAAGTGGTTGGACTCCTGCAACTCAACTAATGGCAATAGGGAGTAAAGAGAATTGCGTTAGCATCAACGCTGTCAAAGGCGATACTTTCTATTTACAAGCATCAAATCGAGATGAATTATTAGATGGTATTATCGAAATAAATTCTAGAGATAATATTCCATTCTCAGTTGACGGCAGGAACCACATACTGAAATTATGGGATAGTGGAGGTTACAAACCTGATGAAGAGATGGTAATCCAGTTTGTTGATGATATGACCAAAGTCGTAAAAGAATATCATGCACTTTTCGGAAAACCTGATTGGGGAGACTATGTAGTGGTTTTGCAATTGACTGAATCTTCTAGAGGGGGCTTAGAACATCTAAATTCCCAAACTTCAATGCTGCCAAGAAATTGTTTAATCAAAGGACATGAAGATGAATACAGGGATTTAGTGAGTTTATTTAGCCACGAATATTTACACCAATGGAATGTCAAACGACTTCGACCAAAAAACTTTGTCGACTATGATTTACAACAAGAAGTGCATACTACCCTACTATGGTGGTTTGAGGGATGTACTTCTTGGCTTGGAGATATGTTATGCGTAAGATCAGGGGCATGGTCAGAAGAGGATTGGAGAAAGGACATGGAGAGAAAACTGGGGCGACATACTGTCAGAAACGGTATGACTCATGAATCTCTTGCAGAATCCAGCCATGATGCTTGGATACACCTCTATAGAAGTCATAGCTTCTCGAGAGAAATTCAAATCTCATATTACTTAGAAGGTGAATTAGCAATATTCTGTATTGATGCAGAGTTGAGAAAGCGTTCAAAAGGAAAATATGGCATTTGCGATCTAATGGTAAGACTGTGCCAAAAATATGCAATTGGTTATCCGAATGTCGAAAGGATAGGGATTGATTATCAAGATATACGTAAAGAATTAGTTTCCATGGAGGGAGGTAGGAATCTCGGAATGCATTTAGATAAACTGATATTTGATAAGCAGGTACCTGATTTAGCACATGCTTTTTCCTTCTACGGGTTAGAACTAACCTCCAAGAAATCAAAAGATGACAAGGCCTCTGCCGCATGGCTAGGATTAAATCTGGCTGTGAAAAATAATCGAATAATTGTGTCATCGCATCAAAATGATTCGCCATTAAGAAATCTTATTATGCCTGGTGATGAGTTAATTTCCATCAATAAAATAAGGCTTAAAACCGTTAAATCAATGAAGAGTATTCTAACAAATCTAGACCCAGAGAATGTCGAGTTATGTTATACTCATGAAGGAATTGTAAAAACCGATATAATTAGTCTAAGAATAGAGCCGGATTTGAAAAGTAAGGTCAGTGGGAAGGGTAATAAAAAGTGGCGAAATTACATATCTTCAAGAATCTAACTTAATTCTTTTAAAGGAACTAGAATAGGCGGAAGGTCATAAATCACCACATGCTTTGTGGTTTTTGGTGGGTATAACTCATTACTCAAGCACATCTCTATCACATCTGTTTTATTCACTGATTCAATATTGGCATTAGGCCATAATTCTAACGTAATTATCTCAGAGGCGAGATAATCGATACATATGGCCGGTATTAATTTCAATCCAAGTTCTTGGGCTACTGACAACCTGTGATGGCCATCAAGTAAAGAACCTGTAAGAGCATCTACCAATATCGGTTTGGTAAAGCCACCCC
>JAQXFJ010000142.1 GCA_029250385.1 Candidatus Poseidoniaceae archaeon
GCGCATCATTACCCTTGGCATCTTTACCACCCACCAGTAAATGACCTCCAGTAGTCATTGACCAGCGATGGTTTTCAAACCATAATCGTTTACTGCGTTTTACTTTACTTAAGCGGCCAGTTTCTTTGGCTTTGACTTCTTTCTTTAGCGCTCGTTTAAGTTGTATATTAGTTTCTTCTAATGCTTCCACTGCGCCTTTAGTCTTGGCTTTTTGCTTGTTTGCTGTAGTGAAGAAAAATTGGGCATTTTGGTGAACTGAATCATCTAGGCGTAGTTGTGCTTGCAGGCCTTTAGGTTCACCATTGTCATCAGGTAAAATACTAATGAAAGTTCGCTCAGCTCCATTCATGGAAACAATCCATGGAATTTGTTTGGCCATTTTTTGAGTATCTTTCCAACCATTAGTCTCAACTGCTTCTCTAATTTGTGATAGCAAACTTTCAACATGATTCCAATTGTTTTGGATGATATGGCCGATCATCTGTTGTTTCTCAATTTTCTTAGTAAATCCTGATAGGGCTTTCTCTTGTTGCGCTTTACGACGTTCTAATTTCTCAACTTCTGTTGAGAACCCACGTCCTGGTGATGCAATATCCAACTTTTCGGCTTCTCGGCGAGCAAGGGCGCCAGCGTCATGCGGACCACGCCAAGCATCGACTGCAGCACACAATGTGGCAAATTCCATTCTTGGCTTACCATCATGGGCAGGAAGTAAGGTTGGAGATGCTTCATTAGCATATTGTTCAAGAAATTTATCTCGCTTAGCGTCATCTGTTTGCCCATCAGATAAAACCTGTAAATCAGCGCTACTTTGTTCCTTATCTGGTTTGAGGATAAGATAGCCTTTGGCCCCTGTTGTCAGACCAGCTAGTAAGGTTTGCAATGCTTGGTGAATTTTACCTACATCTACCTCTGCAGTAGCCGAATTTGCGGTGATTCCGGCTAATTCACATACTGCATTAGCATGAGTTCCGCCTAAGTTTGCTTTACCACCCAAAGTTGCAACTAAATCACGGTCTGAATTTTCAAACATCTCTTTTAGAGCAGTTTGGTCTAAATCGTGTGGGTCCAAAGCAGCTGGTGGGGGTTGGTACTGAACGCCTTTCTTGAGAATACGTCCTGAATACTTAGCGTGAGTCAAGGGCTGAATGATAATTCCTTCTTGGTCAACAAGAATTACGTTACCCTCCCTAAATACCTCAACATAAAGATGCATTTGACCAAATTTTGTATCAAAATCAAGTGCCAGCACTCTATCAAAACCCAATTGCCTTACTGCAGTCATACGGGCATTCTTGAGAAATTTCCGCAATACCATAGCAAATGGTGGGGGCGTCATTGGCATAGGGCGGTCACGAGTTGAGGTGTAAACTCTAGAGCCCCTTACGATTACTAAATCAAATTGATTACTTTCTTTTGGATTGATACGTAAAACGATTTGCTCATAATGCGGCATGTATGATTTCTTGACATAAGCACCAGCAAATTGGCTTAACTCACCAACAATTGCTCGAAGGTCAAATCCGCTCATGTTAGCCTTCATACTACCGCCTCATCATGCTGTATGTTTCTCGCTTATTGAATTCTACTTGAACCGTAGTAAGACTTTACCGATATTCTTGGCATCGTGGATGTGTTGATGAGCCTTGTCAGCGTCTTCAACGTCAAATATTGAATCAATAACAGGGTCCAAAACACCATCTTTGACTCCTTCCAAAATTCGTTGTAGTTGACTGGTCATAACTACTTCATCATTCCAGGTCCCCATATGAACTCCAAAGATTCCTTGATTGCGACTCATCATCTTCATTGGGTCTAGTTTAGGAGTTTTTCGCCACGCCATGTAAGCCTTGAGTAGTGAACGCTTACTAGATGGGGCTGCTGAAGACATACCAAAAGAGTAGACTTTGCCACCCATAGCTAATACTTTCAGGCTGCGTTTGAGGTTCTCTCCGCTGATCGGATCAAGAATGTGGTCGACTCCTCTGCCACCTGTTGCTTGTTTGATAACCTCAACAAAGTCCTGATTGTGTCGGTCAATTGGAATGCCACCATATTGTTTGATAATATCTGCCTTATGTCCTGAAGCAGTCGCCCAAACTTTGTCAATTCCTGCCCATTGGCAGAGTTGTAGAGCTGCAGTACCAACCCCGCCTGCACCACCGTGAATTAGCACAGTATCAGTCGATTTCAGATTGCCTAAGTGGTGTAGCATGTGATGAGCAGTAAGGTAAGTGACTGGCATAGAGGCAGCTTTTTCCAAACTCATTTCATCCGGCAGAGGAATTACTCGAGAAACTGCGGCAATCACATGACTTGCCTGCCCGCCATTGGACATTGCGGCAACTACTCTTTGCCCAACCTCAAATTCAGTTACATCCTTGCCAAGAGAGTGGATAATTCCACTAACTTCGTATCCAGGAGTGAAAGGAAATGGTGGTCTTGGCCGGTAAAATCCAAGCCGCATTAGGGTATCGGCGAAATTGATTCCTGCAAAGTGCACTTCAACTCTAACCTCGCCTGCTTGAGGCTCTGGCATTGGCATTTCTATGACATCCAGCACGGATGGCGAACCTGCTTTGGTGATAACTAATCGGCGAGGCATGTCTAGCCTAATGCGTGTCATCAATCAATGCTTGCATGCCAATTGTTGGATTCATCCCTACTGACCTTGCCGCGCCGTTGATGAGACAATAAATGCGCCAAGGTTTGGTCTTTAGCAAGCCCAGGATGGGCACCTAGAGTATCCTCATACGCCTTGATGGCGATGTTTTCAAGTTCAAATAACCCGCTTTGAACCGCGTGTAATACCTTTTCGTGCCGTGAGCCGCGATGTTGGATGTAGTGAGTTAATTTCTTTTGCGGCAGTGCGATAACTGGGCCGTGGCTAGGGAATAACAAATGTGGTGC
>JAQXFJ010000192.1 GCA_029250385.1 Candidatus Poseidoniaceae archaeon
CACTTCCACTCCACGGATTGTTGGAGGAATACTCAGTCCAGGTCACTTGGCGCTCATCCCAATCATGGTTTAGTACTTGCCAAACCCCAACATTTGGCGCGTTTGAAGCGGATATAGCATTTAAGGTTAGATTGGATGAAATTACCGCATAACCATCCGGCAGCAAGTAGTTTCTGAGGTCTAAACCAAACAAACTGTTCGATTTACCTTGAGTTAAGGAAGCCACTGATAGATATGGATAACCATATGAATTAGTTGTGGGAGAACTACTACTGATAGTAGAAAATGAGAAGTCAGGAATGCCAATTAAACCCGGTTCCAAACTGTTGTAAATGACTAATTTATGTTGATCCCCCCCTAACCAAGTTGAAGTTGCTGCACTGATTATGAAGTAAGTTTCGTTCCATTCACTCTGCAGACCGTTATTGTCGATATTTTTTGCCCTCCAGTAGTACTTTTGTCCAGTGCTCAGTGAATCGGCTGAACTTGTTAACCAATTACTTGAGTTTGATGGCTGAGAAGCACCCCTAGAATCGAACTCTGAAATTATGCCCCGGAAGTATTCATCATTTGATAATTGAAATAATGTATTTTGGGCAGTGTTATCCACAGAACTCCATTGGAGTTTTGGTGTTATATTTCCTGAAATATTACCGTTGTCATTATCCCAAACTGGCTCACCGTTTACGGGAGATATTAATTGTGGTTTAAGTGACGTTGAATTCGGTGACCAAGAATAGGTAAGTTTGAAACTTGGTGTGGATAGCTGGCCATTTGATGTTTGATAATTTGATGATGCAAAACTGACCGTTTCAATTTGGTTGGACAATTGTTCACCTGGTATGTGACCTGTAATTACATATTGAAGCCCACTCGATTGATTACTACCAATCGTTTGTTGAATTGAATCTGCGATATCGAAAGAAAAATTATCCTCAAAGCCACTAGAAACAATGTCAGATTGTTGGGATGATTGTATTCCATTCAAACCGCCATTCGGCCATGATTGTCCAATGGAAGCATAATTCCAAGTGATCTCATCCTCATCCCAAGCGTCGCTAAGAGAACGATGGATGGAAAGAATTGGGGATTGAGACGTGTAGCCATCTCTTTCCAAAGCAATACTTGCATCGACAATTGTTGCATTACTCGATAAGCCCAGCAGATGTGTGTTAATTCTTAGATGAACAAAGGATTGCTGAGCCTGTGAAGTGGAAATGGATAATGAAGTTGAGTCACCATAATTCTGAGTTGGGTTCGAGGAATCAACAAAAGTATCTTCAATAAGTTGAAAGTTGTATAAGTTGAAATCATTGTTTCCAAGGTCGATAGTTGCTGTACCATTATTATTGTTAGTTACCGAGTATGATGGCAGTAGGAAATTACCGGTGGTCCACTCTGACAACTTAGAGGTGGAATCCAAAGAGCGGTATCTGTAATTAATAATTGAGCCCAAAGGAAAAGCATCAGATACGGGAATGGTATAATCGCCTGAAGAGCCAGCGGAGGCAAACGTATTAGTCATAGTCGAGTAAATCCAGTTCAAGTCTGCAGTATCTCTAAAATCAGAAGAATTAGAAAACTGGAACTCGACTCCACTACCGACTAACTGTTCATAACTTATTTCAGGATTGACATCTGCAAGAGAAATAAACGACTCAGTCATCAAAGGCATGCCATCTTGGGCAAAGTTTGCATTGACTGAACCTCCATCGCCATGAACGCCTAATGTGTGAGTTATGCTCAAAACAGGATGGTAAGCGGAGGTAGCATTACTTTGCTTAGCACAGTTAACAAGTCCCCCTATTCCCGAAACGAGGATATCAAATTTGGTTCTGCTTAAGTCTAGACTGTTTTGTGCCAGCTTTGTTACATTGAAGGTATATTCGTAGGTTGCCCCAGATATTAGTTGCGATTGTGAAGGCGCCTCCCATGAAGTCCGATCATTTTGGCCGTTTACTCCTGCCTGTTGCCAAGAAATATCATCGGCAATTTCATCCCATGACACTTCAGATGGAGCTATATTGGAAACAATTGTTGCTGGATATAATTTTGGAATTAATGCGGTATTATCTTGATAAATGACGTCGCATGTTATCATTAATTCAGCACTTTCAATCATATCGGTTTGGCTATTGAAACTATTAGAAAAACGGTATATCGATCTATCTTCATTACCAAAGTTATCGACTCCAACAGAATTGTGGGTTGAAGAAAGGAAATTGTTTGAACTGAATTGGGAAGAAATGTAAGTTTCTGCTATTATAGTAGATTGAGTAAGCGTAAAGTTTGGTCTATCTTCATCAGCGATTTGGTATTCGTTTTCTGCAATCAACAATTCTGCAAAAATGAACATAAAAACCAGAAAAATCGCGGTTACGGCTCGACGTTTTTCGTTCGCGTAAAGCATGGGACTCATACTTCACACATGGTCACCTT
>JAQXFJ010000193.1 GCA_029250385.1 Candidatus Poseidoniaceae archaeon
TGAAGGTCATTGAGAACTCCACAAACAGCTCTTCCATTAATTGTCAAGCAATTCAAAATCTCACCTTGTTGTAGAGCAATAAGCGCTTTTTCAAATTCTTGATAAAATGGAATAAAATCTTCCAGTTCTGGTATTTTAGGGCGCTCATCTCTGCATGCTAATAGCACAATCCAATCATCTGGATTTAATCCCGGACCTTCCATAACTACGCTACTATCGATTGTTTCAGCGTTAGCATCGATTAATTTCCAGCCTTTTGTCAAGCATGCCCATGAATCATCAATTGAACCAGTGATTGAAACTCCTGCATTAATCTGAGATTGAGAGGATATGGCGACTATTTCAGAATCGGAGAGATCTGTTCCCGTTGCCTCGCATAGCGCTTTCACAGCCGCAATAGAAATTGCTGCACTCGACTTTAATCCTCTCCTAGGTGGTATTTTTGATGCTACTGCCCAGTGTATATCCTCTTTTTCCATTCCTTCTGGCAACGCCAATCCATTGGCTAACCAAGATTCTACAACATTTCCTAACAAGTCATCTGGGTCGTTTAATTGACGTTTACTCGGCCTATCTAATGCTTTGACAATCACGGGAAGATCGAGTGATACCGAAGCACCATAACCTGTACCTGCTGCATGTAGTAGACTACATGCACCATGAGAGTTGCCAGAACCGATTACTGCCATAGTTAAATCTCCCTCGAGGCAATATTGACTTTGTTACCGATATGTCTGGTATGAACTGATTCATGGCAAAGAATAGAATCTCCTTTAGATAACTCTGTCACTGATTTCACCTCGCCGTTTGCACAAACCACGCGAACGGTCTCCGCCTGTTGTAAAAAGATAGAGCATACTCTATGATAGTTATTTTCCCAATAAATTGCCAAAAATGGCCTTTTCTCTATTTTCAATCTGCCAATATTACCAATTCTCTTTTCGCCATTTGAGGTGACAATTAGGATTTCTTCACCGGATTTTAGTTCGGCGATATACTTAGTTTTGCCATCAGCCATCATGACGTAAGAGTGTGGAGGTCCAGCATTTACTCTAAACGGTCTTGATGGGACGAACTCAGACGACAAAACTTCACCATGAACTAGCGCTAAAGAGGATGCAGAAGAACCAATTAACAACCCTTCGCCATACCCAAGCATAGTTGTAAGGTCGATACAGAACCTCTCACCAATCCCGCCATTTTTAATCTCCGAGATTAAACAGTGTTCTAATGTTAAGTTATCACTAAAGTCTTCCTTTGTTGCTGGTTCCTTTTCCTTTGATTCTAGCCTTTGTGACTTAGCAATTTCAGCAGCTTCGATCATTAAAGGTTCTTGATTGATAATTATCGCATCAACGCCTTTCTCTAACGCAAATGCAATCCCTTGAATATCATCGATTTGATTTACTTTTACTGCCAATTTAGTGCCAGTACCCTCGCATTCTGAGATAAGATTTTCAATCGGTATCATCTTCCAATCAGTGAATTCTAGCACCAGCCATTCAACCAGTCCAATTTTTCCTCTTACCCGGTTTTGTGAGTTAATATCAGTGATTTCACCATAAAATCCGATATTTATTTGATTTTCAAAAACCAAATCCCCTTGTTGATAAAGCGATTGAGTGACATCATTTGTCAAAACTTTATCAAACACATTTGCAGAATGCTGTGGTTGCGCAATATTCCTGGAATCACACCAAACTTGCAAAATATATCCCTCAAAGTGAGCATTTTTCGATGGCCTGATCAACCGTCAATTCTTGATGAACAATCATTACCAATGCCCTAGCTATTGAAGTAACTTGAGGATGGGCAAAAATTTGACGCCCCATGCAAACTCCTGAACCACCAGATTCCAAAGATTGTTTAACCATGGTTAGGATTTCTCTGCTATTGCCCGATGAAGGACCCCCTGCGACTAAGAGTGGTATTGGAGCTGCTCGACAGATTTTGCTAAAACTTTCCTTGTCACCAGGCCATACTGTTTTTGCAGCATCGCAGCCTAATTCAAAAGCAATTCTAGCTGCATGGGCATAACCATTTGTTGAGTCTCCTTCAATAAAATTAACATTATCTCCACGAACATAAATCATGCCAAGGGCTGGGACATTATTCAGATAGGCTTCCCTTGTTATATGGCCCATTCTTTCAAGCATTTTGGGTTCATTCTTGCTTCCAATGTTCAATTGACAAGACACTCCTACGGCGCCTCGCAGTAACGCTTCATCAACATCTCCTACCAGTACTTTGTTTGAAGTATTTTTTCCACCGTGTCTAGTCGAGGCAGAAAGATGTGCTATCATACTTGTATTGGTTCCTTCACAGAGGGCACTATAACGGTCTACCACACCTTTGTGTGCGACAATAACATCAACTCCCCCCGCAATTAAGTCTTGAACAATTTGCTCAATGTCGCCCAATCCTTCACAGGGAAAATCAGTTACTCCATGGTCAATTGGGACCCATACACCTTTGCCATTTGGGAGGATTTTATCTAGAATTTCCTGTTTCCCCATGTACCTGCGTAGCGCTTCTAATTGTCAATACTTTGCATGAACCCATGAGGATACGAAATTATTTCCAATGATTTTTATCACCTAGCAACCGATGCTTCAAAAGACTAGTTCGACATGGCTCACAACATGGAACCAGTAACTATTGTGACCATGTCGGCGTTAGGCGGCGGTTTCATGGTTGGCGTCTGGTACATTTTAGTGAGAAGTGACGCTAAGCTCAACATGAGGCCGGGCATGTCTGCCGAAGGTCTTAGACAAAGCACTGGTGCACCCAGTTTTGGTAGAACAAAACAGGAAATAGATCGGAAATTAGCTATTGTAGAAACACGTCGTAGACGTAGTGAAATCATCGAATCAAGACTTGCGGTTCAAGAAGCAGAACTATTGGCCGCACAACGTATTAGAAAGTTAGAAGAAGAAGCGAACAACGAGCGTAATCGCCGTGAACAAGACCGTCTTCGAATGGAAGAAGAGGAACGATTACGCATAGCCGGTGAAGAAAACCGTGTGAAAGAACAACAGCAAGAAGAACGTCTTCGACTAGAAGAAGAATCTCGAATGGCCAACCAAAGGGCTGAAGAAGAAACTCGCTTGCAACAAGAAAAAGAAGAGTTGCGACAAGCAGAAATGGCTGCTTCAGAAGAGCAACGGTTGGCAGAACTTGAAGCGGCAAAATTGCAAGAGGAGATGGACTCACGTGCTGCAGCCGAAGCAGCAATGTCAGAGTTACAGGAACGGTTGAACAGAGAGGGGGCCATGACTGGTGATGTTCAAATTTCATTGATGTGGGAAAATTTCAACGACTTAGATTTACACGTAGTCTGCCCATCAGGAGAAAGAATTCACGGAGGTAACAAACTCTCCGGATGTAACGGTGAATTAGATGTTGATGCTAATGTAAGGCCTGAAACTAAAAAACCAGTAGAAAATGTTGTTTGGCCTGGGGTTTCTGCCCCACCAGGAACATACCAAGTTTATGTCCATCACTACAAGAAACACAAAAAGCGACGCTCAAAAGATCCAACATCTTTCCAAATAATTGTTAATAATGTAGGAGATTATCGTGAATATCACGGCGATTTGACACATGGTGATCCTATAACACTGGTTTGTCAGTTTGATGTTCCCGAAAGAAATGAACAAACGGAAAATGCACAACGTAGTCTGGAAGAACAAATGCGTCTTGAATCCGAGGAGTCGGCTAGACAAGAGGCTGAAAAAGACGAAGAAGAGGCTGCTAGGCAAACTGATTTGGCAGCAGCAGAACAGCAGAGACTTACCGAACTTGAAGCAGCAAAGGAAGAAGAAGAACTTGCATCCAAGCAAGCCGCTGAAGACGCTATGTCAGAATTACAAGACCGATTAGACAGGGAAGGTGCTCGGTCAGGGGATGTACAAATATCATTGATGTGGGACAACTATAACGATTTAGATTTACACGTATTGTGTCCATCAGGGGAAAGAATTCATGGTGGCAATAAGAAGTCTGAATGTGGTGGTGAATTGGACGTCGATGCCAACGTAAGACCTGAAACTAAAAAGCCGGTTGAGAATGTAGTCTGGGATGATAACACAGCTCAACCTGGAGAATACCAAGTTTATGTTCACCATTATAAAAAGCACAAAAAGCGACGAACAAAAGACCCTACGAAATTCAAAGTAATTGTCAACAATGTGGGAGATATGTTAGAATTTGATGGCGACCTGTCACATGGGGATCCGATTAAATTAGTCGCTCAGTTCAAAGTACCTTCGCAAGAAGAACGAGATGCTAAAATCGAAGCGATTAGAAAAGAATTAGAGAATTTTGGTTCAAAGAACTCTAACGGACAAAATGACTCTGAATAAGTTGCGATAGATTCAGAAAATGAAAACGTTTGATTAAGACAAAATGTCTTCAAGACGCCCTTCGAGTTTTGCCTTATTGATAGAACGGGCTATTCTTTTTCCAGTTGACATGCGCTCTTCGTTAATATCGGAATAAGGTGAACCGCCAACAAACGGATTTGATCCCGCAACTATTCTAGCACTTATCTCAAATACCTTGAATTCTAACTTATCAGTTACAATTGTTTCTAGGCAGAATGGTCCAATCATGCCTCGACTCTTTTCTTCAAGTTCAAATGATTCTGCAACAGTTCCCTCAGCCATTTCAAAAGCCTTAGGCAGTAAGGATTCCCTAATTACCACGGGTTGGTTTCCGGTCACAACAAAAGAAGGTTCAAGAGACATTTCTCGCAAATCTCTCAAAGAACCAAGTTTGTAAAATTCATCAACATTTGATTCATCTCTTCTATCCATTGATAGTAATTCTAGCCGCCCTAAGTTTTTACCTGCCATACTGCCTTTTCCTTGGACTTGATATCCATCAGTAGCAATCGGGTCAAAGAAAAAGTGTAAGTAGTATCTACACCCTAAGACGTATTCTTGAATGGTAAACTCTTCTTCAATATCGACATTTCTTCTGAAATCACGGTAATCTCTAGCAATAAAATATCCTCTGCCACCCTTTGCTCCGGCATATTTGACAATTACAGGCCCATCAATATCATGGGGGTCTTCTAGAACTTGGGGCATTTCACATCCACCAGCCTCGAGCCACTGCCTTTGCCTTTCTCTACTGCTTTCCCAGTGTAATATTCCTCGATTGCCAAATGTTGGAACCTGAAGATTTCTAAAGTTCGTCGAGCCTAGGTATTCTACCAAAGATCCGTGTGGGATTATGATGACATTTCTCTTTCGAAACCATTCTGCATAATCTAACATTTCTCGGTAGTCTTCTAGCATTAGCCACTCATCAGGATTTGCGCCAGGGAATGCTTGGTAAAACTTTCTTCGGTTCTCTCCTACTGCGATTCCAAGCGTCCTAAAACCCTCTTTTCTCGCTCCGTGAAGTATTTGTAAAGAAGAATGGGAAGCGACGACTCCAATTGTGAGATTGTCTAGGTCGTAATCCGCAAGCCAACTTGCGAGTGTGTCACTGTCTACGCCCATGTCAAGGGGTCAAGTATTACCTCTATGAGTATTATGGATTTTTTATTCGGTTTTAGAGAAAATTTGCATATTTACACATTTTCTGATATCGTTGTTATTAGGTAATTTTACGGTCAAAGTTCAAGTCTTTAGTCAAGATGCGTATAACATGAGTGGCCACGAAGACAGCAATAGAATGACTTATGGTAATTATCTAAGGCTTGATGATGTCTTATCCCTTCAAGAAGGGCCAGTAGGCTATTCTCCAAAGCCATGCAATGATGAACTACACTTCATAATTGTCCACCAAGCGTTTGAATTATGGTTTAAACTGGTACTATCTGAATTAAAAGAAGTTCATCAATTGATGGATAAGGAACACATAGAAGAGG
>JAQXFJ010000205.1 GCA_029250385.1 Candidatus Poseidoniaceae archaeon
GCATGCTGCTGCAAGTGGTAAACCCTCGTTGACTCTTCACCCGATTGGAGTTCCACACTTAATGCGTGGGGCAATACCCCAATATGGCGGCAAAAGTGGTTATGCTCCACCACCATCAACTAGGCTTGCATCATGGTGGAAGAAATTAACAAATTCTGTTAACGGTACTCCACTAGCTGAACGTTTTGAACTTACATTAGAAGTCACTCACCACGGCCCATGGCTAGAAGTACCTGCACTATTCATAGAAATTGGTTCGACTGAGGAAACTTGGCCCGATGAACAAGCTGCAGAACACCTTGCCAATATTATTGCTGAAGGCCTTGGTTTTAATGGTGCAAAACAAGAGGGTGTTTGGGATTCAGTTGAGCATTCTGGTGAACTTGTATTAGTGACTTTAGGCGGTGGTCATTACGCACCTAGGGCCAACAAATTAGCTTTGCTTGATGGCGTTTGGTTAGGTCATATGTTAGCAACATATGCATTACCTTTCGAAAAACCTGATCAGGAAGGGAGTTTGCCTGGTGGTACATGGAGACAATCAATAAGTCAGGCATTAGCAGCAACGAAAGTTGCTTTTCCTAATGGAAAAATCATTTGCTCTATGGATAAGAAAGCGTTTAGAGGGTGGCAAAGACAAGCGATTAGAGATTATCTATCTGATGAGAATATCCCTTTACTTACCACTAAACAAATTATTGAGTTGTTAGGCACAAAATGACAACCCTCATGAATCTCCTAGCAGACAGCGGTATGGGGTAGTCATGACTGGATGGTTCTCGAAAGTTGTTGTCGGCATGACCATTCGCATGCCAAAATGGTTTGTCGGATGGGTTTCTAGGCGTTATGTGGCTGGAAATAATATTGCAGATGCAGTGAAAGTTATGCAGCGTCTAAGCAAAGAAAACGCTTGCTTTACCGTTGATGTGCTTGGCGAAGAAATTTCTACCATGGCAGAAGCACAGTATTTTTACGATGAATATGCCAAACTCATAACGGCCATTATTGAAAATGATTTAGATTCAAATCTCAGCATTAAACCAACTGCCTTTGGATTACTAATTAATCGTGAAAAGGGTTACCAAAATATTCGTAATTTAGTTCAGATGGCGGCACAAAACGATATGTTTGTTAGGCTCGATATGGAAGATCATCGTGTAACTCAAGATACCATTGACGTTGTTGTAGATTTACACAATGAGGGCATCACCAATGTTGGTACTGTATACCAAGGAAGATTGTTTAGAACTCTTGGTGATATTGATTATCTAGAGCAGGAACTCGGACCAGGAGC
This sequence comes from Candidatus Poseidoniaceae archaeon, assembly GCA_029250385.1. Taxonomy (GTDB): domain Archaea; phylum Thermoplasmatota; class Poseidoniia; order Poseidoniales; family Poseidoniaceae; genus MGIIa-L1. The sequence goes on from JAQXFJ010000205.1 coordinate 1,295, forward strand.
AGATTATCGCATCTGCAAGGGAATTTATTTGGAACCAGAAGAAATCTCTCACACAGGTTACTCAGAGATTGTTGGGGCCACAAATGCAAGTATCGACCGGATGTTATCTGCAGGTGCTTATTGTGCTATTGCCTCACATGACAAACCGGTGATTGATCATGCGTTATCAGCACTCGAATCATACAAGATGGGCCCTGGTATAGATGACCCAAGGGGAAATGCCGGTAAACCCCGCAATGGCAAAGGACCAGGATATGAATTCCAAATGTTACTAGGGGTGAGAGGTCCTTTACGCAGAAAATTAGCTGCCAAAGGTCACCGGACAAGAGTCTATATCCCATATGGAGAGAAGTGGTATGAGTATAGCATCAGGCGTCTAAAAGAAAATCCCACAGTA
>JAQXFJ010000214.1 GCA_029250385.1 Candidatus Poseidoniaceae archaeon
CCATGCGTTCCATGCCATTCAATATTCATGTCAATATGAGGCATTAATTCTATGCGATCTTCTCGTAGAATTCCTCTGCGTCTGAGTACTTTGACTGCCGAGTGAACAGTTGCTCTAGTTCGACCTATGCGTCTAGCAAGCTGGGCTTGAGAACGTGGAACTCCTTCTTTGACCACATCTTCAATAATTAATCTCTGAACTAAGGATAAGCCAATTGGCAGGGCAGAAGCTGCGCGTTGCTCAGTAACTGCAATCCCCTTGAGTACTTCGACTTGGCTAGGTGCACCAGCAAAATAACAAGTGCGGCCGTTGACGGGCATTACCGTAATGCTCTTGCGTGTTTGAAGCACGTCTAGATGGTGGCGTAGTGTGCCATTAGCCGTTGCTAAAGTAGATTGTAATTCACGATAGCAAAGACCAGGATGCTTTTCTAATGTCGAAAGAATTCTTCGGCGCAGAGGGTGTTCTGAATTTCTACCCTTGGTGGAAATTCCACCAAATGCCAGTGCTCCAACAGCACTTGCAGCCGCAGCCATACCGCTTGCCACTCCAGCAACCCCTCCTGCTGCTCCAGCAATGCCAGCAGCCAACCAAGGGCGCTGTCTTACCCACTGGGCTATTAGAGGCACAGGATTGGGTTGTTGTTCTACTTAGTTAAACCATCCACTCTGTGAATCATTGAACAGATCCAGAATGGAGCTTTAGGTGAGCAACAAGTGGTGAAAGTAATCTTCCACACATGACACCGTGTTGGCTAAGTGCATAAGAAACTCTTACTGGTGGGCCAGCATCGACATTACGCAGGATTAATCCTTCCTCGGCTAGTAGGGTGAGTTTATCAGAAAGAGTCCTAGAAGAGATACCCTCGAGTAGTGACTTCATTTCGTTGAATCTTCGTGGCCCAGCAATGTAAAGGGTAGATAGAATTTCAATAGTCCATCTGGAGCCAAAAACCTGCAATGCTTCTACTGCTGCTTGAACTTCCCAGTTGATGTCATATGCATCACTGTTAGAATAATCCGCTAGTGCTTTTCTTATCGAGATACCATTTTGAATGGTGTCTTCAATCTTATTTTTTATTTCAGTGATAGAATTTTTGGAAATATGTTGTACGGGGTTTGGCATAATATCACGGGATAACACAGGCGAAACTAACTTCCTTTTTTACACTTAGTGAAGACAAAAAAGTCATAATTTGAGCACCGGATTGTAATATTGTGCTAATTACTACGTAAATTGGGCAACATTAAGTGTAATCTTTAACACCTTGATGTTTGTACAAGAAGATATGAGTATGCTATCGAATAGTAAAGTAATGCTTGGTGCCGCCTTGGCATTGTTGATATTGAGTGCCCCATTGTCTGTGTTATCTACAGGCGCTGTAGAAGACGCGGTAGACGAGAATTTTGAAACATTCCCAACCGATACTGCCTGTGCAAATGATGATTGTACAGAAGCAGAAGCAGATTGGGCGACAGATACCGGTGAGCGTAGCTATTACGCTTGGAATTTAACTAATCCTGGTGCAGCAGAACCAGTGTATGAGAAAGTTGGTCCATTCGACTACGATATCACCTACACTCGTGAAATCATTGATTTCAATAAAACTGCTGGTACCATGACGTACAGCGAATCTAAAGTGTTCACCTGTGCTGAAGATACAACAACACCTTGTGACACCGAAGTTACTACAACTAACATTCCGTTCCAGCCACAAGTAGTTGGCGCAACTGGACTAGCTATAGACGGAATCATGTCCCTTACCAAGGCCGGATTCGCTGCCGGTGCAATCAACAACGAGATGACTTCATTCAGTGCTGGTAAAGCAACTGCTGATGGTCTTGCTGCAACATATGGCGCAATCCAGTCTCAAGGCGCAGATGCAGGAACCGCATCAACAATGCTCGGCGTCGGTTATTACGATGCCTTTGATGCGTTCTTTGCTGCTTCAAACATGTCTGGTATGAACAACATGCAAGGTATGGGAGAGACAATTACCTATACTCAAGCAATCCAAGGACAGCAAGCTGCAACAGGTGGAGTAACATTTACTGGCAATGCATCAATTACTGATATGTCCTATGCATTTGATTCCGCTATGATGCCAGCAGGAGATGATGTTTCACTCACTGGAATGGTCGGTGTTATGGTTCATGCTGGACACTGTGATGCATTCCCAACTGCAACCTATGATGAAGTAATGGCTGACGCAGCAAACGGCTTTGCTAATGTTGGAACTATGCAAAGAGCCAGTATTTGGGGCTTCACAGTCATGGCTAGCGAAACTATGCCTGATGTGAATGCAACTATTGCC
>JAQXFJ010000217.1 GCA_029250385.1 Candidatus Poseidoniaceae archaeon
CCCTGTTTGGTCGGAGGATTACCTCTGCGAGCGTAGTGTAGTGGTTATCACCGAGCGTTGCCAACGCTTGAACCCGGGTTCGAGTCCCGGCGCTCGCACCAAATTTTTTTCACCAACTCCAGAAAAGTAACATTTAACCGTTGAACGTGTATAGAAGGATAGGGTTGAGCATGACAGAGCGACGAACTATTTTCATCGGGAAGAAGCCATTACACGCGTACGTAAGAGCAGTTGTAATGGCTATGGAATCAGGAGATCGCAACTTGGAACTGGTTGCTAGAGGCGCAACGATTGGTCGAGCAGTCGATGTTGCAGAAATTTGTCGAAGACGCAATGGAATAATCGCTCAGGGGCTGCCAGAAGAAGTTGTTATCGGAGAATTAACTTGTGAAAGCGAAGTCATTCCTACTGACGAAGGTCGAGATAGAACTGTCAGCGTTCTTAGAATTGAGTTAGATGGGCACGGCGATGTTCCTGCCCAAGAAGAAGAATAGCTACAACAATAATCTAATTCTTCTTTCAATTTCATTTGCAGTTTGCTCAAAAACCTCAAATTGTTGCCCAACAGGATCTTCTAATTCCCAATCCTCATCAATCTTAATCACAGGGCAATGGACTCCACATCCCATAGAAATTACTTTGTCAAATTTATCAACATTGAAGTTATCCAGACTTTTTGGCTTTACTTTTGTGGTATCAATACCTCGGTTTTGTAAGACTGTTATGGCATGCTTAGATACTGCTTTAGCAGGATGGGTTCCTGCAGACTCTGCTTTATGTCCAAGCGATATCGCAATCCCTTCAGCCATCTGAGAGCGGCAAGAATTCCCAACGCAAACAAATAAGATACGCATGTGTTGTTGTCAAATTGATGATATTTAATTTATTTCTAAGTAGAATAATGCCACAGTTAACAAGTATGAATAATCTCGAATTACATATGAGCAATACTTGGCAAGACTTGCAAAGTATTTTCATCTATGGTGTGATTTTTGCCCTGCTATTTACTTTACATATCATTTTTGCAGCCGCTAATCTAGAACTTCTGTTTCGCATTGTCGCCATAATGCTAAGCATGATGATCTTTTTTTGTGGGTCATGTCTGGTATATCTCGAGAAATCAAAGGTACGATATTCCTCTTTGTACAATATTGGGATGATTGTTTCTTGCCCTCTGGCCATTGGTTTAGGTTGGGCATACGGCGGGATGTCAACTTCGGTAAGTATGGTACTATTTCCGATGATAACTCTAATTATTCATTACACCATAAAGAAAATTTTCTTTGGTCGCACCTATGGGTTGAAGTAGGACTATTATTTGTAAATGCCATGGCCGATTCACCGGTATCTACACACAACCCCAACTCTGCTGCACCATCAGATGATGCTTCACCGCAACAACAGAAGCAAATGGAAAGCGCTTATGCTAACATGAAGCGTAAAATGTCAATGCAAGAAATTGGTAGAAAAATCAAACACAAAGTGATGGTTTTATCTGGCAAAGGCGGCGTTGGTAAATCAACTGTTGCAACAGGCTTAGCACTTTCACTAGCTCAAGAAGGTCACTCTGTGGGCATATTAGATATTGACATCACGGGTCCAAATGTACCAAAGATGATGGGACTTGACCGCAAGAGATTGCATGTTGAACAAGGCAGAATACATCCAGCTCAAGGCCACCTTGGAGTTAAGGTCATATCGATGGCTTTCCTACTAGAAGATGAAGACACCCCTGTAGTTTGGCGAGGGCCGATAAAACTGGGTGCTATTCAACAATTTATTGGTGATGTTGAGTGGGGTGAACTTGACTATCTAGTCATCGATTTCCCACCGGGTACCTCTGACGAACCACTTACAGTAGCACAATCATTACCTGATATTGACGGTATGGTTATTGTCACAACACCTCAAGATGTGGCACTACTCGATAGTCGTAAATCGATTACCTTCTCTGAATCATTGAAAGTTCCAGTTTTGGGCGTTGTTGAGAACATGAGTGGCTACACTATATCTGGAAAAACTTCGCCTGATAATGATATTGAAATCGCTGGCCCAGGGGGTAAAAAGCACAAAGCTACAGCTGACTCTGATGGTAATTTCAACGTGACGCTAGATATCTTCAAACAGGGTGGCGGAAAATCAACTGCAGAAGAGTTTGGTGTACCATTTTTGGGTTCATTACCTTTTGATCCTGGTTTCGTTAGAGGCGGAGATGATGGAGTACATCGCATTGTTAGCGAACCTGAAGGGGCTTCAGCGATTGCGTTTGCCAAGGTGGTGGAAGCGATAAAATCTCAAATCGGGTCATCAGAAAGTCAAGGACTGGAAATTATCTGAGGTGGGATAATGTCAGATGTTCCAGATTTAACACGGCTTGAAAGACGTGATACAGATATGAAATTGACTTACGCTGATGGTGGCGAATTTACGGTAACTTATGATGACTTGAAGCACGCTTGCCCTTGTGCAAAATGTGCACCGCTGCGCAATGATGACGGCAATAGTAAAACCCTAAGGAGACAAATAGAAGCAATGGCGCCTGAGAAACCTCAGGTGCGCCCGGTAGGGAAATACGCCTTAGGTTTTGAATGGAAAAACGGATGCTCAAGTGGTATTTATCGCTTTGAGCGAATATGGGCTTTGGCTAATAATCAAGATCCAGATAACGGCAAACCCTATGTGCACGGAGCATGGTAAAGCCACTAAATGACTTAACAGGCCATAAAACGGCGAGGGTTTGATGTATAGTTGGGCGACCGGTAAATTGGAAGGAACCTATTATGCAGGGAGTTTACCTCACTTGGATGATTAGTGCGTTAGCTCTAGGTGTGCTATTACTACCAGTGTTCAAACCCAAATGGATGGAGTTAAAACTAACTACATTTGTTGACTTCTTTCGTAGATATTGGATTCATATTTTGATTCTATTCATGATCTACAACGCCAAGGATGGATTAGATGAAATTGATAGAATCTTGATGGCCTCAACAGGACTAGATATGACGCCTTGGATATATGCCATTGAAGGTAATCTAGTTTTACATGTGCAGCAATATTTTGAAGCGGAATGGCTTACCATAACTCTAACTCATTTTTACGTTGCAGGGTTCATGTTCATTTGTTATGTTTCAGTATTCTACTTCGCTTACTTCGATGACCGTTGGATGGCTGATAGAATTACTCTAACTATTGCCTGGGTCTACATCCTAGCCATCCCATTTTACTTGTTCTTCAATGTCCGGGTAACCGGTTCTTATATTCCAGAAATGAAGACTTTAGCCTACTCATTGAATCCAGAAATAGCGGATTGGTTCAGGAGAATCGACCCATTTACTAACTGCATGCCGTCGTTACATATCGGCATTCCATACGCCGTTTGGCTATGTATGAAACGTTTTGACCATGATGACCGATGGGAATTATATCGCAAGATTGTATTTGCTTATGTTATGTTGACTGCCTTTACCATTATTTATTTGGGAATACACTGGATTTTGGATATTGCAGGGGGAATGATAATTGCCTCAATTGCGGTTAATCTTGCGGATAAAACCTCAAAGCCGATATGGAGCATATTGGATGAGAGAACAATTAATTCTCGCCTTGTCACAGTTCTTACCAATCCTAAAAAAGCATACAAAATAGTTTCACAAAAGGTTGCTAAATCCGCTAAATCTTTCCTAAAGCCCACTTCCAGAGAGACAGGCATTATGGCTGTCATTTTGGTAATAATTGTGGCTTCAGTTATCACCTGGGATTTGACACATCAATCACTTTCAGCCAAAGGTGTTGAGGCTCCAGAAGGAGCTAGTGGCGCAGATGGATGGCTAGCGACCTTAGATAATACCTCTGAATTTGGTGCTGTTCTAAAATTATATGATTTATCAGAACTCGATAAAGATGGCATAGAAGTAATTCAACCTAACTTATCGGTTAATTCGATATACCATATTTCAGGTGATAAATTAGTAATGGCTAATGCCACAGATCTGTATGTGATTGATGTGACTTCGCCGGAGGAAATATTCTATCAAAAGTCAATTAATGGCATTGAACAAATAGAGATGTGTGACTTAGGTGAATACTATGTGCTACTCACCTTAGAAGACGGGGCATTGTCTGCAGAGAACCTCGATGGAGAGGCAATTGATCTTTCAATAGATGTCAACAATATCTCTTATGTAAATTGCCAAGGAAATGATTTTGCTTACCTTTCAGAAAACTATCCGGACAAGGTTTTCATGAGTAATCTTGAGTTGTCTGGCGCCCTATCCTATCAAATAAATGCTTCAGCAGAAGAAGAGGTTGAGCAAGTTTTAGCCGATTGGGATACACCAGTTGATATTCAGAATGCCACAATTACCAACATCGTATTTGACAAATCTCACTTACTGGTAAGTGTCAATGTTTCATCAGTAGATAGAATTGTCTTAGTTGATAGAGAGTCTACGGACTATCGTCTGCTTGGTGACGGTAAATATTCGTCATATGACCCATCAATCCGCGACGGTATCGTTGCATGGGCGATGAAAGATCACTTAAATCCATCAAGTCCGATTGAAGAATACTTTGATGGAGAAATATTCTACATGGAAATTGCTGATAATTTTACCCATGTACTTACCGCAGATGAGGTGGACCAGTGGGGCCCAATAGTTTTGGAAGACCATTTGGTATACTTTGAAGAGTCCAATGATGGGGTAATAATCCAAGTTCATACTTGGGAGCCTGAGTTAAAGTCATATTCGAATATAATTTTACAATCAGGTTCTGTAATTGGTATCATGCTCGTATTTGCTTACATAAATCAAAGGCAAACAGAAATAAAAAATAGTAAATTCCAGTCAGAAGAGGAATAGATTATTTCTTGATACTTAGCATTCTTTCAAGCGCTAGTAATGACCCTTCTTCAACAGATTTGGATACACTAATTTGATTCGGTACTTCTCCATCAATAATTCGTTCTAATACATCCATTAAGTAGGCAGGATGAATCATGTACATTGTGGAACAAGGACAGACTTTATCATCGAGACATTCAATTATTTTATCAGGATTAGATTCTGCTAACCTAGCAACCATGTTTATTTCAGTGCCAATGGCTATTTTTGCGCCTGTGGGCTGTTGTTCAACATAATTTTTGATAAATTGTGTAGAACCATTTGCATCACTGACTTCGACAGTCTCTTTGGGGCATTCGGGATGGACAACGACAAGTCCATCTGGGTGTCTGTCACGAAATTCTTCTACCTGCTCAACAGTGAACCTTTTGTGCACTGAACAAAAGCCGTGCCATAGAATTATTTTGGCATCATTAAGACTCGAATCAGCGCCGATTTTCGGTATCCATGTTGGCATCATTTGTTCACTTATTCCCATCTTTATTCCTGTGTTGCGGCCAAGGTGTTGATCTGGGAAGAATAACACTGTTCCGTTTGGGCCAGCACGATCAAAGGCCCAATTTAGTATTCCAGTTGCATTGGATGATGTGCAAACTATTCCACCATGACGTCCAACGAAATCTTTCAAGTCAGCACTACTATTCATGTAGGTTACTGGAATAAGATATGATTTTCCATCAGTGGGGATCTCTCCAGGAGCAGTTCTATCGATGGGATCGCCAAGTTTTGTTTCAGCTAAAATCTCGGCCCATGCCTCTTCAACATCAACTAATGTTGCCATGTCTGCCATTGAGCACCCTGCCCTTAAATTTGGGAGAATTACATGTTGTTGTTCATTTGTCAATATGTCAGCAGATTCTGCCATAAAATGAACTCCACAAAATACAATGTATTTGGCAGTTGAATCTGCGGCTTTTTGACTTAGCATAAAGGAATCACCGATAAAATCAGCGTGCATAACTATGCTGTCTCTCTGGTAGTGATGGCCTAAAATCATCAAGTCTGAACCGAGTTGTTTCCTTAGTTCAGTAATTCTCTCAGCAATTGCTTGCTCCTCAGGGGAAAGAGAGGTGTCCATGAAATCTATGGAGCACATTGGCAGGGTAATCGTCATATGCCTCATGATAGCCAACAGTTATCCCTTTTTCAACAATTGTGAGTGCGTGATATACATAAGTAAGGGCATTGAGCGGGACTCATGGTCTTCCAACCGGAGTTGCGCTTGCACTTGGGAGCTGAGGCTGAAGTGTGGTCTGGGACGTGGATGGGTCGGCCTGCAATCAAGAAGATGCGTCGTAATAGGGCATGGCGTCACCCAGATATTGAACGCCGCCTTGGCTACCGAAGGATGCTTAGTGAAGTTCGTATTTTAATCAGGATTCACAATACGGGGATGCCAGTTCCTGCAGTATGGGATGTTGATTTAGATAATGGCCGAATAATAATGCAAAAAATGCAAGGAAAACCATTAATTGAGGTGTTACGAGATGAAGACTCGAATTCTGAGTTTATCAAAACAGCACTAGAAAATTCGGGAAAGGCGGTTAGGATGTTGCACAGGATGGCAATCACTCATGGGGACCTATCGACCAACAATATTTTAATCGACGAGAACGCCAATGCATACTTAATTGATTTTGGCCTGTCGGCAGTAGAATATGAAGTTGAACGGTTTGGTATTGACTTACATGTAATGGATGAGATACTTGGGGCATCTCACCCAAATATTGCCAATGGTATTGAGAATTTCATTAATGGATATTTACAGTGGGATGGTAATCAAGGGCCATTAACGGAACTTTCTGGTGGTACACCGCCGACTGCAAAAGCAGTGTTGAAACGTTTAGATGATGTACGTTCAAGGGTTAGGTATCACGGATGATTTAACCGACTAACAAACGCATTTCTTCTACACTTCTTAATTCCGACAAATAAATCTGTTCGATAGCATCTCGAAGGTCTTCTTCAGCATTGTCTTCGATTAACTCAATTAGTTCTGCATAAACTTCTGCAGCTTTTATTTCGGTTTCCAGTGAATAATTTAACATTTCCAAGTAGTCATTAGTGTGAGTTATTGGGTGCGAGTTTCTTTCTGTCACTGGTATCCCACCAAGCTGTACAATTGCCTTTCTGACTATGTCTGCGTGTTGGATAGACTCAGTCATTTCTACGTTAAACATCGGAGACAACTGTAATCTGTGTATTCCTTTGATGTTCGCTGCGTAATGCGCATACATGTTACTGGCTCTTAGTTCCCAACTTAGGGCGATATTCATCTTATTTATCAGGTCACTCATTGTCTCAACTCTTTAGGGTGCACTAAACTTTTCCGTGGCTCCGTACACGGATATACCTATGATTCTGCATTAATAAACTAATGTAGTGATTTTAGATATTTTCCATTCGTTCGCCAATTTCCCATCCGAGAAATGCTCCGATTATGCAGACTGAAAAAGTTAGCATGATGTATGCCAGAGCGGTAAAATGTTCGTCAGTTTTAATCAATTTCATAGTTTCTACTGAAAATGTTGACATTGTGGTAAATGCTCCAAGTAGTCCAGTGCTAAAAAATAGCATTAACTCTTCTGATGAACCTCGGTTTACGGCATAGACTGTAATCGCTCCAAGTAATACAGAACCAAGTGCATTAACAATAAATGTCGACCATGGAAAGTCTGTAGAATCAAGTAACTGCCCTACTGCGAAACGTAATGCGGCCCCGATGGCACCGCCCAAAGATACAATTGCAATATGTTGAAGCATGATTTTTTCCAATCTCGTTGTAGTGTTAAATTATCCGTTGATATTACTTTGAATTTAGGGTTTAACCGATAGACATGATAACTCGACGGTCGTAGCACTGTCATGAGCAATACCGTTTGGTTTTTGACTGGTAATCAAGGGAAGTTGGCTGAGGCAGAACATCATTTGAAACAAATAGGTTACTCAGTGAGGCAATTAATCGTTGATCAAGAATTGGTTTATGAACCGCAGGCTGAAAACTTAGTTACCGTGGCGAAATCAAAAATCAATCAAGCACTGAACTTTATTCCAAGTGATTTTAGTGATGGAGATATGATTTTAGTAGAGGATGCAGGATTGTTTGTTGATGCTCTCCATGGCTTTCCCGGGGTTTACTCATCCTTCGTTCATTCAACTATTGGTAATTCTGGAATGCTAAGGTTACTATCTCATCTTAATTCAGCAGATCCAGTTTCATCGGCTAATTTACGGTCTGCCCACTTTAAGGCAATTGCCGCTTTGTGGAAAAGTGATGAAGTTATTATTGGCGAGGGGATTTGTCCAGGGCATATCTCACTGGAGGCAATGGAAGGTAATGGATTTGGATATGATCCAATTTTTATTCCATACGATTTAGATGCAGAATTAAACCCGCTAAGTCCTGGTAATTACGGAGAGTTTAGTACACATGGGAAAACATTCGGTGGTGTAGACTCTGAAATCAAACAAAAGTTCAGTCACAGAACTAAGGCTTTAATCGACTTATTCAACCAAATGCCATCAGCATCATAAATTAGAACCAATTGGAATGAGACGAGGGACATGGGATTTCTGCGAACAATGTGTGGGCTTGTTGCCCTTAGTGCAGGTTTGTTTTATCTAACATCTGCCTCGAGTTTATCAGACGATGGGAAATGGATTTTGATTGGCTTGACCTTCGCCTCAGCCAGTACATGGGTGCTTATCGGCAGCAGTCCTGTGAATGCGCAAAGTCATAATTTAGTAGTTCAAGATGACGCAGAAGATTTAGTTCTAAGCGATGATTTGGCTGAAGCAGAATCATCTGAATCAGATATACCTCAGCCCGTCAAACAAGAAGAAAGGCTAGACGGAGTGTCCTTGAAACAACGGAAGTTAGCAAAAATAAAAGCAGCAAAAGTTGAAGCAGAGACAACTCAACAAGATGGTGAAGAACTTACTGAAGTTCAAGTGTCTGTTGAAAATATACATCAAGCAGATGAGTATGTAGTTGAGGTCAGCCCTGAATCAGTTGAAGATGCAGATATAGAACTAACAGTATCCAACCGTCGAGTACAACATCAAGTAATTAGGGAACGTATAGAAAAGCGAAGAAGAAACCAACTTGCTGAAATCCGTGCATCTACTGTAAAAATGTGGGAACAACACAACGAAGGAGAGGATCTTGTTGGTGTTTTACAAAACCCCAATCATGGCCAAAATATCTTGGAAGAACCGCTTAAACCACAGGCTGGACATGTCTACGGTGCCACATTTATCAGATTGGATGAAACCAGTATTTTGAAATTGAGAACACCGTTAGATTCTGGGTTTGAAGAGGTAGAAAAGAAAGTAAAACTACCTGAACTACCTAGTCCTGTTGGAATGCCCTTGCCACCACTACCAGATGGCTCCATGCCATTACCACCGTTACCTAACCCCAATGCTAGTGATGCCTTAGCAGCACTAAAAATGCAAATGGATGAGGATTGAGATAATGGTTGAAAGCCATTCTAAGGTAGTAGACAACAACCTAAAATTGGCTCTACTCGGGTTTACGCTTGCTGCAATAGCGCCAACAATTTCTGTTGTGACAGGATTTGTTTACCAAGCTGGACTGTTGGCAATAATTGTATTTTTTATCACCAAAATTTGGATGTTTGGCCTTCCAGCATTTTGGCATTTAATCGTTGAAAAGAGACCCGTATCATACTCAACTGCTAATTCAGGGGGTTGGAAAATTTCCGGTTTGCTGGGTGTTTCAATGTGTGTGGTTATTTTTGCTGCTTATTTTTTGCTTGGTGAAAAATTATTGAGTTCAAGTGATTTAAAATCCATTCTAGAGCCAGTAGGATTAACCAATAAAAAGATATTTTTTGTTGCAATAATTTATTGGATATTTGTTAATTCAGTCCTTGAAGAATATCTTTTCAGATGGTTCTTGACGACTAAATTAGAACAACTTATTGGTGGTTATTGGCTACCGATTATTATCTCTGCTTTGATTTTTACAATTCATCATACTATTGCCTTATCATATTTCATCAGTCCGTTAGGTAACTTCCTTTGTTCACTTGGATTATTCATAGGTGGAATAATTTTTTCTTGGCTCTACATGACTACGAGAAGCATTTGGATCCCGTGGCTTGCTCACGCGATGTGTGATGTGGCAGTATTTTCGATTGCTTGGCATTTAGTGATTGGATTTTGAATCAACTATCACGCCAATTTGGCTTAGTTCTTGCCATGAATGACTTAACGCCCTCCACCTTGTCATCACTATCGAATAACTTGGCAAATTCGTCTGCTTCTATTGCTACACCTTCATCTAATGAATTATTCAACGAAGCTCTGATCGTTCTTTTGGCTGCTTTGGCAATGAATACTGATTTACTAGCAATCACATTCGCCATAGTCATGGTAATGTCATATAATTCTTCATTAGCACAGACTTGGTTAATCAGCCCAATTTTTTCTGCTTCTTCAGCACTAATCATCTCACCTGTCATAATCAATTCGAGGGTTTTTCCATAACCGATTAACTTACTCAATCGTTGTGTTGCTCCATATCCAGGTATCAATCCCAAATTTATCTCAGGGGTGCCAAACTTAGACCGCTTCGAGGCGATTCTAATGTCGCATGAACAAGCGACTTCACAGCCTCCGCCCAAGGCAAATCCATCAATCATAGCAATGCTTGGTTTGGTTAAATTCCAAATTGCCTCCACCGCATTATCGGTAAATTTTATTTTGGCAGCCTTGGAATCCATATCGACAAATTCAGAAATATCTGCGCCTGCAACAAAGGCGTTTGGTTTAGGTCGCTTCCCTTCAGTGGGTTGTAATGGTTTTGCTCCAGTAATTACAACACACCTTATACTGGTATCTGCTTCTGCCCAATCGCAGAAATTTTTCAGTGCATCCATCACTTCAGAATTGAGGGCGTTCAATTTATTTGGCCGATTTATGGTTGCTAATGCGATAAAACCGTTAAGTTCTTCCTCGCTTACTGCTACCTGTTCAATTGATAAAACATTGGATATAGGGGCGTCCATAACCTTGCCAAGGCAATCACCTTGAAGATTTATTCTATTATGGTTTAATCCAATATTACATAGAATAGGACATTTTAGAACAAATATGAGTGAAACCGCTCCTTTGGTAAAAGCATTAGATATGGCCAAAAAATATGGCGACTTTATTGCCCTCCATCCGTTGAATGTTGAAGTCCATTCAGGTGAATTTTTTGGGGTTTTTGGACCGAATGGGGCAGGTAAGTCGACTTTCATAAAATTGCTAACCGGTCAATTGAAACCAAGTAAAGGGCGAATTGAGGTCTTGGGGATCAATGCGATTAAACACCCCCAAAAGGTGAAAGCGAATATTGGTATTGTTCCTGAGTCTGAATCGCCTCCATCGTATCTAACACCAGTAGAGTTTTTGCAATTTGTTGCAAAACTTAGAGATTTAGACGAGGTAGATGCCAAGGTAGAATACTGGATGGAATGGTTTGGCCTTGAGGATAAGCGTAATACTATGTGTAAAGATTTGTCAAAGGGTCAGCGGCAAAAGGTTATGTTAGCATCTGCTTTTATCCACAAACCAAAGTTGCTATTTTTAGACGAGCCATTTGCCAATTTAGATCCGATTTACCAGCGCAAATGCCGTGAGTGGCTATTATCTCATGTTAAAGATGGAGGGACAATATTTCTGTGCTCGCACGTACTTGAAATGGCAGAGAGAATGTGTAATCGAATGGCGATAATTAACGATGGCAAGGTTTTGGCAGCAGGCACTGTTAGGGGCTTAAAGCAAAATGTTGAGGAGACACTTGAAGATGTTTTCATTCGATTAGTTGGGCGTTCTATTGAAGATGTTGAAAGTTCCCCATCAGATGCTGAAAATGAAGAGGAATAGTAATGTCTGGTGCATCTATTTCTTCAACAAATTGGAGTGATACTAGAGATGACAATATTTCAGAGGAGAGTCTGGGTACAAGTTCTGAAGGAAAAAAATTACTCACTCCCCTTAGGGGCGTGTCAGCTTTTTTGGCAACGTTCAAAGTAATGTACAAAGAAGAATTTCGTAAAAATGTAGAATTCGCGAAGGCTAGGCAAATGGTGCTATTCCCGTTACTACTTGCCCTAGTTACTATGGTCTCCACCATTGGTTTGCAATTTCTAGTTGGTGATTCTGCTGCACAAACTAGTGAGACTAGCGTTAATAGTTTCACTTGGCAAGAGTTACGTTTTGGGCTTCACCTACCGTTATTGATGTTTAGTCTCGGAATGGGCACATTTGCTTTCATGGGCCGGGATGCTCTAGTGAGAAGGACTGCATCAAAGAATCATTTATTGGCTTCTCCCGCGTTACAGCCGCTGCCTAATTCAATGGCACACTTTGCTTATTTTGTTAAAGACTTGGTGTTTTATGTTATGTTGATTTTATCACCAATCATCTTAGGAATGGGCCTTGGCAAGGGATTAGACACATTGTTCGGTATAACAACTCCGCTGGAATACACCAGTTTGCCTTGGACTTGGTTTGCCATGGTAGTCACTTTAGCCCAAGGATTGGTTCTTTCATTTTTGGCATCAGCATTGTGGATGCGAGGTAGACCTTTCACTATCTTTGGCCCCCTCTCAGTAATTTTATTTGGCATAATTGTTGGAGTTGGTGCGATTGATATTGAGTTTATTCTCATAGGATTGCAAATTCAAACTGAAAAGAATGCGTTAATCGGCTTTATTGGATTTGTTTCATGCATTGGACTGGGTTATTTTTCATCGATGCTAATAATTGACGATTTTGATGTAAGCGTTGTAGAAAAGGGGGATTTATTTCGGCCAATGTATGGCAGACTCTCCTTTTTGGGCCGTGGGGAAATAAGGATAATAGTCGCCAAAGAATTTGTTGATTTATTCCGCTCAGGCTCAATAAAAAAGATGATTGTATCTTACACAATACCGCTTGCAGTGCTACTGGGGATGGCTTGGCTAATCGATTTTGCTGAGGCGCCAATCCCGATTAATTTATTGTCGTATGCGCCGTTTTTGGGCTTTTTTGGTTTCAATTTCTACTCTTGGCTGACAATACTTGATTCCCCGGAATTCATGAACGGTTTGCCGGTTAAAGTGCCCCAGCTAATACGAGCTAAAGTACTGGTATACTTCATAATCACTTCTTGGATATCATTGATATTCATCATCTTGATGGCCTGGCGTTTAGATGAATGGACATCTCTACCCACAAGCATAATAGTAATGTTTGCCAACTCGATTTACATTGTCGCTTTAACTGCATTTTTGATGGGCTTAAGGCCTAACAAAGCCATCTTTGATGCATCAATTATGATCTGGTTTTGGATCGGCACAGTATTACCTCTACTCGGCTTATTCTTGTTGTCGTTTACTCAGGGTGATGTCTCACTGTATGGTAACTGGTGGGAGAGGGCTTCAGAGGATGGATTAGCTGCAACCGCTTCGATGTATGATGAAGGCATGGTTAGGCAAGGATACGTTGGTATGCTGTCGATATCTGCATTCTTATTATTTGCTTCAGCAGTTCTTTGGAAATTGATGGATAGACGATGGGGCGCAGCAGAATTCGATAACTAATTCATATTGAGTGCGACTTCATGCATGTTGAATAATAGGTACTTTCATGAAGTGCCAACACCACCACCTGTCATGGGAAAAGTGGTTGCCGTGTGCGGGATGCCGGGTTCAGGCAAAGGCGAGTTCGCTAAGATTATTGCTGATCAAGACGTGCCAGTTAGGTCGATGGGAGACATGGTAAGAGCAGAGGTTTCCCTAAGAGGTCTTGACCCAAGTCCTAACATATTTGGCGAAGTGGCTGCGGATTTAAGAGCTAAACATGGTGAAGAAGTTCTTGCAGTACGCCTTGCAGACGAAGTAGATAGTTTACTTCTAACTCACGCAGTAGTGCTCATTGAGGGGATGCGCGGCACAGCCGAATTTGAAATATTCTCGAACAGGTGGCAAGTGGATTTTAGCAGTATGGCAATAGTAGCGTCGAAAGACATCAGATTCGCAAGAACTCAATCCCGGGGTCGCTCTGAAGATGGCAATTACGCACAATTTGAAACCCGTGAAAAACGCGAGGCGGGATGGGGTTTGATGGACCTCATCAATACGGCTGATTTCACTATAAAAAACGAAAGTAGTCTTGAGGATCTAACCTACCAATCACAAATTTGGTTGTCTGGCCTTTCAGAAAATTGATTTTGGGACCCTCATTTAATTACTAGTGCGGCCATTTCATACAGTGTTTTCACCGAAGAGTTATAGTTGTCCGATGCGTGTCATAGAATGCATCGGCGGGGGGTAATGGTATGGCAAGGAAACGTGGAAAGCGCGGCGGCGGCGGAAAACGGCAGCGCGCACAGCAACGCGCACAATACGATGAGTTGGACAAATATCCAGTAATGCCTCCGCACGCATTCGCTAGAGTAGTTCGTGATAAACAGACTCTGAATATCATTTACCAGATTATCGAACCTCCTATGACCAAGAAAGAAGAGCAGTATCGTGATGAAATATTAGACATATTTATCCGTTCTCTAACTGCTAATATTGAAGAAATCGATGCTGACCCAGAAGCTTATTTGAGGACTGCAATGGACAAGGTAATCAAATCTTACGGGATGAAGATTAACAAGAAATCCAAATCTAAGATTTTTTATTATCTGCGCCGCGACCTGATTGGTTACGGCGAGATGGATGTTTTGATGAATGACGCCAACGTCGAGGATATTTCTTGTGATGGAACCAATGTGCCGATTTTTGCATATCATCGAAAATTTGAATCCGTAGAAACTACATGTCTTTGGCCAGATGATCACTCACTAGAATCATATGTCATCAAATTAGCACAACGGTGCGGCAAGCACATCTCCGTTGCGGATCCACTACTGGATGCGACGCTTATGGACGGTTCTCGAATTGTCATGAAACTTGGTCACGAAGTCTCAACCAGAGGTTCCTCGTTCTGTATTAGAAGATTCAAAGAAGATCCTTTCTCTCCAGCGGATATTATTGCTTTCCGTACAATGTCATCACTCATGGTTGCGTATCTATGGATAGGGTTTCAAAATGAAGTTCCAATGCTGTTTGTCGGCGGTACCGCTTCTGGAAAGACAACAACTCTTAACGCAATGTGCATATTTATCCCGTGGCAAATGAAAATTGTCTCTATTGAATCTACCAGAGAAGTAAACATACCTCAACCTAATTGGGTTCCTGGTCTTACAAGGCAAGGTTTTGGTGGAGAATCTACCGAAGGCGTGATTGGGGAGTTCGAACTGCTCAAAGCTGCATTGAGAGAGCGGCCCGAATACATCATTGTCGGAGAAATTCGTGGTGCTGAAGCATATGTTCTGTTTCAAGCAATGGCTACTGGTCACTGTGCTTATTCTACAGTGCACGCAGACTCTGTTCCCTCACTCGTTCACCGTCTTGAAAACAAACCAATCGACATTCCTCGTGTTCTATTACCGGCTCTTGAAGCATGTTGTATTCAAATTCAAACTAGGATTAACGGCAAGCGTGTAAGACGAACTAAGCAACTTGTAGAGATTGTCGGTATAGATCCTAATTCACTGGAAGTTATCACCAATGAAGTGTTTAGATGGGATGTTACTTCAGATGACTTTGTCTTCAGTGGAAAGTCATATGTCTTAGAGAAGATAATGGTTAAATTAAATTATTCACAAGATGATATGCGCAGAGAATTAAGAACTAGGAAAAGAATTCTAGAATGGATGGTTCTGAATGATATAAGAAAAGCAGATCAAGTATCTCAAATCGTTACAGAATACTACGTTCGTCCGAATGAGATTCTTGCTCGTGTTGACGGTTTGCGTTGATAGGGGGATACAAGTATGGAACTTACTGCATGGCAAAGATTCTGCAATAGAATCCTCGGAAGAGTGTTGAAGAAACGCGCCCGCAGAGATGCCAAACTGTCAGAGAATCTGATAAAGGGCTCCATGGGAATTATGCCCGAAGTATATCTCTCAACAGTAATTTTCACTTCGATAGCTATCGCTGTTGTATGTTGGGGGATTGTAGGGATTTTCTTTTTGCCTGAAATAGGGGTAATTGCCTTTTGGGAGAGCCTTCAAGATCCAGCAACAGTTAACGCATGTTTAGATTGGGAATACTGGGAACCAGAATTAATTGATAAATCCAAACCAGGAAACGGGTGTCCAGATTATGCAACGCGAATATTCCCTCCACCGCTAAAATTGTTAATTCTAGTTCTTGGCGGTGCAATCATTCCATATGCAGGTTTCTTGCTTGTTAGAGGCGGTGCAAAAAGAGAAGCAGACAGACGAGGCGCTCAAATCGAAAAGTACCTACCATATGCAGCATCATACACTGCAGCAATGTCTGCAGCAAATGCAACCCCAGCCAAAATATTCCGTTCATTAGCAATGAATAAAGACATTTACGGAGATGTTTCAGAAGACGCCGGATTAATTTACCGAGATGTTACCCTTTTGGGTTATGACTTAATTACCGCGATTAAGATGAGTGTTGATAGAGCAGCATCAATTTGGTTGACTGAGTTTTTCCAAGGTATGGTTGGAACCTTATCTTCGGGAGGTTATCTCAAGTTGTATTTCCTTAATCGTGCCGAACACTATATGCGTGAAAACCGCACTAGGCTACAACAATTCCTTGAATCAATTGCCTTGTTAGCAGAATCGTATATTGTAGTCGCAGTAGCTATGCCATTGTTCCTTATTGTGATGCTGGTAATTATGTTCTGGGTTTCAGGTTCTGGTGCTCAGATGTCTGAAGGGATGCTTTATGGTATCGTTCTAGGATTCATACCAATGATTCATCTGGCATATGCAGTATTAGTCTACACGAGCAGTAAAGATCAAGAAATGTGAGGTGAAAAAATGGCTAGGAAGAAAAAGAAAAAACTAGTTGTTGAACTAGATCTTCCTAAAGATGATAAGACGCTAAAGAACCTGTATATCATCATCTTTTTCTCAGTAATCTTAGGTTTATCTTCGGGTATTATGTGGGTGACAAATTCGGGATTTATCCCGACTGCAAATGGCGAGCCAATGTTCACCAATGTGTTTTGTGGAGCTACTGCTCAAGATGATCTGGGTAACGATTATTCTGCAGAATTTAGTGGCAACCTCAAACCAACTTACCAAGCAAATGAATCATGTTCAATATTGCAGGATGACGCAGACCATCTAGAGTGGTCAGAAAGTCCATGGGTAAATTTCGTCTCCAAAGCCAAAACGTTTGATGTTCCTGGAATGCCAGAAGAAAATAAAGGCACTGTAGTAATCCAACAGCCATTATCTCTCGATTGCACTGTTGAAGCAACAACCCCAACAAATTATACAGTAATCATAAGAGATTCCAATGCCAATTTGGTGGATTTCTTTGAGGGTAAAACTGGCAAGGCGAGTGACGTTTGTAATATTGAAGTCGACAACATGGAGCCAGATACCCGATATGAAATTGCGATATTTTCGCTTGAAGACGGTAAGAGAATCAGTTCAGCCCAATTCGATATGACTGTTGACTTTTATGACGGAATACCAACTAATATGAATAATAAATCATTTTGGCTTGGTCCCAAAGTAGAGTTGGGACCTCTTGAATTAAGACCAATGATATTTCTTAACTTCTTTGGCTTAACCTTCTTTTTGCTACTATATCCAGCATCTTACTATTGGGAGAAAGTTGAGACAAGGAAAAATGAAATTGAAGCAAAATTCCCTGATTTCCTAAGAGATATGGCGGAGTACTGGAAAGGTGGTCTTTCTATGACAGTTGCTGTACAGACATTGGTAAAATCAGAGTACGGTGCGCTTAATGATGAAGTAAAGAAGATGTCTGACCAACTAAGTTGGGGAATAAAATTTAGCGACGTGATAAAACAATTCTCAGAACGTGTTGGTACTCCTTTGGTTAAGCGTGCTATTACCCTTATTGCAGAAGCGGATAGGGCTGGTGGAAAAATCTCTGATATTCTGGTTACTGCTGCCAATGACTCAAGAGAAATCAAATTCTTAGAAGGAGAACGAACGAGGGCTATTGGGTCATACATTGCGGTTATATGGACTTCTTATTTCGTGTTCCTAGGGGTAATTACTCTGCTAGGTAAGATATTTATTCCAGCGATTGCAAAATCAAACTCAGGTGATGAAGGGAGCGGAGACTCTGGTGGGGCAAATATTGGGAACATGACAATAAGGGCAATCGATCCACTCTTTTTCGTCACTGTTTTCTACTACGGCGTCACAATGCAAGCAATCGGTAACGGATCTATGGCAGGACTAATGCAAAATGGCAGATTTTCGGCTGGTTTCAAACACTCAGGTATGATGATTGTAGCTGCACTACTTGCCTTTAATTTATTAGTATTCAGTCCAGACCTAATCGGTGATTCGAGTTATGGATTTGCCCAAGTGATCACTACTTCTGACTCAATGTATACTGTGGGGCTTAATCCTTCAGGTGGTGCTTTTGTGCCTGCGTCTATTTGAGGAGAGGATTAACTGAAAAGTAGTGAAGAAGGTCAGATTCACATTCTTGAAATGCTGACGTTATTTTGGTTATTTTTCATGTCGGCCACATTTTTGATAAGAATTGATGTACCGGATTCACGCTCTATAGCCCATGATGCTAGTTTAGAGGCCGCGGGTGAATCAGTCCTGCAGTATGGTTTGGGATTAGATGCAGAAATAAACGGCGAAAATAGGATTGTTGAGTTACTTGCAGATTCAGATTATAATGGTGCTTGTACACTTCTGCAAGAGGCACTAATAAACGGTAAACAAGCCAACTGTTGGCTTGCTAAAAATAGTGCAACATCAAACCCTTACGGGCTTGTAGGCAGTTCCTCTGGACCTACTGTGACAGTCCATCATTTGGTCACAGTCAATTCAGATGCTTGGACAATTAGTCTAACGCTGTGGAATATAGGCGGTGGTGCCTGATGCGCCAAACGGTATATCAAACAACCAAAGATGATCGAGCTCAAATGCTATTAGCGACCGGGGTAGTACTTCTTCTGTCCTTATTGTCAATGGCTGTTTTTAGTGTAAAAGTTGCAGGTTTAACATCTGCCCATGAGGCAAATTCAGATTCAGTAATTGAGACTACAAAAGAAGTTATGAACGAACTCCCATCACTCGCCGAAAACCGTACTGAGTTGTGGATAAATGGCGGTTTAGACCGGTTAGAGGCTGCAGATATTGCCATGGAGAGTATTCACGACGACCTCCTCCATCATGGAGAGATAAGAGGTGTAGAGGTGAAGATATTGAATATCACAACATCTGTGGTTAACGCATCATCTATATCGATATCATTAGAATTAGGAGTCACCGATGATTCCTCTACTTTGGAAACCGATTTCACTTTTGTTATCGCTGCTTAGTTTGCTTCTCATTCCAAGCTATATCCAAGTAATGTTCAATTCTTTCATGGTCGCTACTAACTCGCGAAATATCTACCACAGGCCAAGCTGAAATTTTGGAGCGTTCAATAAGGCCATCCTGTATCTTTCTAATTCTGTCAAAATTTGCTATGTAACGATCTGGTCTACGAAAAGAATGAGCATCTCGAGATTTAATCATTTCCCGGTGCTTATTTTGATCGCTTACAGCCATAATAATCCCAACTGCAATTCCTCCTGAGTCAATCCAATTCCTAATTAATCTATCACTGGGTATGATGTGCACACCCTCTATCAGCAAATCAATACCTTCGCGCATAGCACGGTTTATTGTTGCCTCTATGCCATTCTCAACAGCCTGGCAAGTATCTAGCCAATCAAGAACAGGGTCATTAGCTTCGCCGATTGAGAAAGAGGAACGATGCAAAGCTAAGTTTTCAGCATCGATGTCATATGTTCGAATTATTTCTCGGATAGCGTCTGTTGAGAGAAGTCTAGCAAAGTTACTCTTGGCGGCAATTTTCATTGCAACAGTAGATTTCCCAGTTCCAGTTGCACCGGCGATAATCAACAGTCTTGGTGGTCGGTTCGCAATCGCTCTGGCCGTGGCATCAGCAAGACCGATTGTTTGAGCCATGTGTCTTGTAGGACAATCTGTCAAATATAGTTATCATGGAAAATCTCTGATATGGGCCAATTGCTAATCTTGATTGGGAGGCGAACACCTTTGAACGGTCACTTCATGGACGGTTTATGAGCGAAGAAGAGATGTATATCGCAGGCGAGTGGACTAGTTCTGAAAATGGCGATTATAGCGAAGCAATAAACCCCGCAACAGGTGAAACTATTACACGAGTTCCAAAAGCGTCAGTAAATGATGTAAACCGTTGTGTTTCAGCATCCAGGGATGCTTTAGTTAGTTCTGAATGGAAGAACATTGATCCTGCACAACGAGGTAGAATTCTCAATAAAATGGCAGCAGCTACTTATGGTGCAGCAAAAGAATTAGCCCAAATAGAATCTGAAAATAATGGGAAAACCTTTCGTGAAGCTCTATCAGAAATAAGATATGGTGCATGGACATTAGAGTACTTTGCGGGCCTTTCAGACAAAATTGAAGGCTCAACAATACCAGTTCCAGGTAATCGTCTAAATTACACACTTCGCCAACCACTTGGCGTAACCGCACACATTGTCCCGTGGAATTTCCCTCTCCAACTAGCTCTTCGTTCCATAGCTCCAGCATTAGCCTCCGGCTGTACAGTAATCGCTAAGCCTGCATCATGGACTCCACTTTCTCTGTTAGCATGGATGAAGAAAATGGAAGAAGCCGATGTAGGCCTGCCAACTGGTGTTTTGCAAGTAATAACCGGTTCTGGAGGCTTGATTGGTGACGCTCTTGCAGGACACCCAGGCGTGGATGGAGTGGTACTGACTGGGGGTGTGCCAACAGGTAGGACTGTAATGGCAAAAGCTAGTGATAATCTGACACCGGTTACTCTTGAACTTGGAGGGAAGGGGGCCAATATTGTATTCCCAGATGCGAATTTAAAATATGCCGCTAAAGCAATTTGTTTTGGTATTTTCATGAATGCCGGACAAATGTGCTGGGCAGGTTCTAGATTGATTGTCCATGAAGAGGTTCACGATGAATTAGTAGATGCGGTCGTTGCTGAAGTGAGTAAATGGAAGGTCGGGCCAGGAATGGCTGAAGGTGTGCGTATCGGCAGCCTAGTACACACTAGCCACAGGAGTGAAGTGCTAGAAAAATTAGCTTTGGGTCTCTCTCAAGGCGGCAAGATTGTTTGTGGTGGTAATGCAGTAGATGGAGAAGGTGCTTTTATGGAAGCAACCGTTGTAACTGGAATTGGAGCAGATAACTCATTATTCAATGATGAATTATTTGGCCCGGTTCTATCTGTAACCAAATTTTCGACAGAAGCAGAGGCATTAGAACTTGCTAATCATTCTGATTTTGGTTTACTAAATGGGATTTGGACCAACAATCTAAGCCGAGCTCACAAACTCGCTAGAGATTTAGAATCAGGAATGATTTCAATTAATGAATACCCAATTACCTTCCCACAAACTGCGTTTACTGGATGGAAGAAATCTGGTATTGGAATAGAGCAAAGCAAGGATGCTCTAAGATTCTACACCAAGGTAAAGAATGTTAACATCAAACTTTGAGGTGAGATTATGAGTGTTTCATTCAGCGATATGGGCCATGGAGTTCGCTTGATTCAGTTTTCTGGCCAGTCCGCAACACAATCATTTTCAAGAACTTTTTTGCCTAAAATCGCCAAAGCCATAGATGATGGATTAACCAACACAAGCGTTCGGGCAATGGTATTAACGGGTGAGGGCAAATTTTTCTCTGCTGGTGCAGATATCAACGCCTTTGCTAAGGCAATTGAAGACGGGGATGCTCCTCAATTAATTCGAGATCTTACTGGAGTGCTCCATCCTTTACTTGTACGAATGCGCCAATCACCTACCATTTGTGTGGCGGCTCTCAACGGCGCATGTGCAGGAGGCGGACTTGGTCTAGCCTTGGCATGTGATGTGCGAATTGGCTCACCTAGTGCCAAGATGGCTGCTTCTTACTCTGGCATGGGCCTTTCGCCTGATGGTGGAACAACATGGTTGCTGCCTCGCTTGGTCGGTGACCAAATCGCAAGACGATTTTTCTTTGAAAATGAAATTTGGTCAGCTGAAAAAGCTAATCAATTAGGGGCAATCGATACTATTGTCGAACAAGATTCTCTCCTTGATTCTGCTCTAGAAATTGCACTCAAATGGTCCCAGTGGGGTAATCATACCAAAGAGGCAACTAAGCATCTACTAGATGTTCAATCTGTGCAAGATTTCGAGACTCATCTAAAACATGAACGTACATTGATTGAAGCAGCGGGAACTACTGATGCCTTCAAAGAAGGCGTAACGGCATTTATTGAAAAGCGTAAACCACACTTTGAGTAATCACTCTGGAAGTTGGCACTCTTCTGCTTCGCCAGAGGACCAATCATAGATTCCCATACTAGTTTTTTTGCCAAGGCGACCAGAGGCAACTAGTTTTTCCATTAATGGGTGAGGTGCGTATGAATCATCATCAAATGATTTCTGTAGATTTTTTAGAATATCTCTTCTAACATCCAATCCAACTAAATCGGTTAGAGCTAACGGGCCCATCGGGTGTTTGTAACCTAACACCATCGCAGTGTCGATATCTTTTGCGCTTGCAACTCCGTCTGCAAGCATTCGAATTGCCTCATTTCCTAACACAACTCCTAATCTAGATGTAGCGAATCCTGGAATGTTATTTACTAAAATTGTGGTTTTATTCATTTGCATACCTGCTTGTTGAGCGATTTCAATAGTCTTCTGTGAACATAAATCGTGTCTAACTAACTCTAACAATTTCATTATCGGTACGGGATTAAAAAAATGCATACCGATGACTCTTTCTGGACATCCTGAGGCAGTGGCTAAATCGGCAATTGAAAGAGATGATGTGTTAGTTGCTAGTATGCAACTTTGATTGGTGTATTTTCCTAGTTGCTCAAAGATTTGAGATTTTAATTTTGGAATCTCTGGTACTGCTTCAATAACTAAATCAGCTTGTTTTACCGCTGCTTTCATATCGGTAAATTGGGTTATGTTTTGTGACCAATCTTGTTTTTGTTGCTGAGTTGTTTTCCCTCTTGCAATCCCCTTTTCCCAAAATGAATCAATAGTTTTCATACCCTTTTCTAAGCTCTCTGGAAAAGCATCAAACAGGTTAGTTTGCCATCCACTTTGAGCACAAACCTGGGCAATACCTGCCCCCATTGTTCCAGCGCCAATAACAGTCACGGTCTTAATCGACATGGTCAACCCAGTAGGTTAAACTTCATGATGCTTGCTTGTCGTTTTTGCTTTTTGACTGAGCGATAAAAACTCCACCTGTGATAAGAACGAAAGCAAACGCCAATGACAATCCAAGTTTTTCGTCAAGCAATAGATATCCTCCCAAGATTCCAAACGGCGGGACTAGATAAACATACAAAGCACTCATCGAGGCACCTATTTTGATTATACCATCAGCGAACCACACATACGCAACAACGGTAGAAAAGATTGCTAGAAACACTATTCCAATCCAGCCATCTGGACTTGGCCAAATAAATCCTTGTGTAACAGTTTCAACAGCCATTATCGGGGTCAATAATATCAGACCCGCTACAGATGACCAGACGGTTAATTCTAGCGGATTTAATGGCTTAGTGGAATTTTGTTTAGGTTCAGTCATGGTTTTCTTCATTAAAATCGTGTTACAAGCCCATGCAAGGGCTGCACCTGCAATCAGCAAGTCCCCAATAGCACGATCCACAAAGTCTATGTCCACATTGGGTGAGTAGTAAAATAATATTCCAACTCCGGTAATTCCCATTAATAATCCAGTGATTAAATTCCGATGCATACTTTCCTTAAGGAATATAACTGCTAATATTGCAGTAAAAATAGGATTGAAGGTAATCATGAGTGAAGCATCACCAGCTGCGGTATATTGCATTCCAAACATGAAGAATGCTTGATAGACACAAGTTGAGAAAAACCCGATCAGAAATAATATCTTCCACTCTGATTTATTTGGAAACATCCACTGCCTTGAAAATTTAAGATAAGCCAAAAAGCAGAATGTGGCTATGATATAACGAATCCAAGCGGCGGTAAAAGGTAGAACATCATTGGCTACAACTCTGCCTGCCGGCCAACCAAATCCCCATATTACTGCAACTGTAAACAATTTTAAGTGAGTTGCTAAATTACTCATTCAAACCGCTCCAAACCTAATTGGAGCATTCTTGATCGAGGTAAGCCTATTTCTGGTAATCCTTTCGCCGGAGCATACATCTTGAGTCCTTCGATGCGCGAGACGTATAAGCCATAACTAGCCATGTCTCCTAGATTGAACGGGGTTTCTAGTCCCAAATCTGTCAGCGCTTGACAGGCTTTTTCACTGTAGATGGGGTACAGGTTAGTGGAAAAATGCATCCATTCAGAAATTCGCTGAGTGTCTATTTCGTCAATAGTAAGCAAATGTTCTAGCAGGGCCACATCCGGGTAAGAAACAGTTCGAATAATCATTTCAATCTCATTGACTATTTCTTCTGGGAAGGCAAAGGGCTTTCGGTTTGACCATTCTTCTGCGACCTGAATGTGTTCCATAGATGCCTTGTCTTGTATGGCAAACAAAGTTTTGGAGTAATCTTCGTCATCGATACTATCAGCGACTAAAGTGGGTAATTGTTCATAGAAATTTTCACATCTTTCGACGTTGATACCGTACAGCGAGACTGGGATCATTTGACCACCGTAAAGATTCAAGCGCTGGCGCCAATGCCAGAGTCGATTTGTCTTGTAGACATTGGTTTGTTAGCAATCCACTCTTGATTGAACAATTCTTTGAGGTCTATTTCGTCTTGTTTCCTAGGCATTACTTCGTGCAGATAAGCTTGCCAATCGTCGTCGTTGCCTTGGAAAGGAGTTCCGTCCACGTTGAAGTTGCTGCCTTTGGCTGCCCCGATGTCGCGGTTAAAGTTTTCATGAGGAACATACAGTTTCTCGACACCCTCTGGTAAGTAGCCACAAAGTTTCTCAACTTCTCTGACAATCTCATCATGGTAATGTCCACGGCCTTCTTCATTGAGTACTTCTTTGTTAACTTCAATTCCAGCATCTTGTTTTTTACGTTCGTCCCAGCGTCCTTTGACTCCCCACACGTATGCCCAATGAGCAGATGATGAAGCATCGACACCAAACAGGTCGTGAGCGGTTGATACCCACTTGTTGATGTATCTCTGAAGCATGTCTAGCGGTATGACACCAGCCTTGATGATTCTCCTAAGGCCATTGGAACCAGTTCCCAAGTGGAATGATTCTTCTTTGAGCATTGGTCCCATTGAAGCAGCAAGTGGTTTGAATGCAGAAGTCGATAGCATTCCGAGTTGAAATTTACCGTCACGGTCAACAAACATAGTGTAACAAAAGAAGTCGAGCCAGTGAGGCATTGGGCGATTGAAAGCACCAAGTAATCGGTCGCCATCTTGCGCATTTCTTTCTAACAGTTTTTGCGCCTCTCTACGTCCTTGCTGGCCAAAATAGGTCATCAATAGGTAGGCCATTTGCCATCCATGTCGCTGTTCTTCAGCCATGATTCTAGCAGCAGCATATCGGTCGTAATCAGTGGGTGCTGATGTGAGTAGATGTCTTTGTTGTTCAACAGATGCAAATTCTGTGTCACCCTGAACAGTGATCATTGCAATTAGCGCATCTCGCATACTTTGGTGTGGTACCTGGAGTGCTCTTTCCCACTTAGCTCGGCCTTCATAGTCGCCAAATTCGATTACATCTCCAGCTCGCTCCCAGTCAAACAGTACTGAGAGTTCAAAGTCTCCTAGCCAATCAGGGTTGAATCCAACTCTTTGTTGCCAATCGCCAAAATTTGTTATCCATTCATCCCAAGTGTTTGGTAGGTTGTCCATACACACCCCAGGAGTGGGTCTTGCTTATTGTCTTTGCGAACATGTTCGTATTTCTATATAATTTCGTCATAAAATGTGTCCACTATTTTACTTTCGATAGCATGAAGCATAACTGAGATTGTAGATTTGGAGGAACTGGTAATTTCAGCCAACTGGGTGATTGAAATTTCTCTAGGTATGTTCCAATATCCTTTGCGTTTGGCCAATTCAAAAATCTGTGTTTGTCTTGTAGTTAGTAGCTTATCATTGCTTGAGCGAGTTGACTTCAAACGCATCGGTATCTCGTCTGAATTTATTTCCTCGATTAATTGTTTAGCTTGACTGGGAGAACACTGTATTGTCCAGTCAGCCCATCCATCTATCACTTCAAAAGGAGTTCTTGGGACCACACCAACAACGCGCAAGGCTTTGATAAATCCACCACCTCCACTGGCTATTGTCACTGTAGCCTTGTTAACGTCAAGTAAATTGACGGACTCCACGCCAGATAAATGCTCTAATTGGTTTAGTAATAGTTCATCAGTACTAATTTGAGCTGTCCCTCTCCCCTTGCCAAGAGGCATGGTTTCGATTATCTGCAATGTGGATGATGGACTTTCACGAGTAGCTTCGCCAGCCCAATGTCCATCCGGTAATCGAACTTCAATTCTTACCACTTGGGACATATAATCACTTTTTGTGAATACGGTCATGCCTTGTCAAAGTGCCTGCTTGTACGTCAATTAGTTCTGCATAGGTGTGCATATCGCCGTTTTCAAAAATTTTCACACCCGGTAGGTAGCCATCACAAACTCCAGAGGCGACAAAAATCGCGTCATCTGAGCGACATAAATCTTTAGCATCCCAAAGCCTGGTTAAATCATCATCTATCATTTGTTCGGCACGCGCTTCTTCTTCATCAGATCTAAACACTAATCGCCCTTCAAAAACACCACCGATTCCGCGTAGTGCAGTGGCAGTGATTACTCCTTCAGGTGCAGCTCCAATTCCCAGTAACATGTCATGTTCACCATCTGGTCTTGCAGCCCAAAGTGCAGCCGAGATGTCACCGTCTCCAAGTAGGTGGAGTTGTGCTCCAACTTGTTTAATCTCCTTGAATAAGTCAGTATGGCGCTTTCTATCAAGTGCAATAATACGAACTTCTTCAATTGGTTTGTCTAGCACAGATGCGACTTGTTCGATGTTGTATGCAACCCCTGCATCAAGATTAATGTGGCCTTCCATTTCTGGCCCTGCGGCAATTTTGTCCATGTAGCAATCAGGAGCGTGGAGCAGAGTGCCTCTTGGTGCTGCTGCTAGAACTGCAATTGAATTTGGTAAGTTATCTGCACAATTATTTGTACATTCTAGCGGGTCGACAGCTATGTCGATAGCCGGTACTAGTGGGTTGCCTATTTCTGAACCAAGTTGTTCACCGATAAAGAGCATCGGCGCTTCGTCCCTTTCACCTTCACCAATGGCGACTCGACCATCGAATGGGACTTTGTCAAACGTACTGCGCATTGCTTCTACAGCCGCATCATCAGCAGCCATTTTGTCGCCTTTACCGCGCCATTTTGCACTTGCTATTGCGGCCATGTCCACGGCGTCGAGAAAGTGGTCAGATAGGTCCGATACTGTGCCCATGTACCACTATGGTAATGACCATCCAATGAATGATGCGGTCGGTTTATATCAACCAAATTTCAATTTTTCAATTATTCTCACATCACAAATTTCAGTATTAGGGTACTGTCCCGTAGAATCTTTTTCAAATGATTTTATCATATCTAGGGCACATAATAGACCCG
>JAQXFJ010000223.1 GCA_029250385.1 Candidatus Poseidoniaceae archaeon
GGTGGCATAGGTGGCATAGGTGGCATAGCAGGCATTCCAGGGGGCATAGGTGGTTTTTCTTCTGACATTTCAATTCCTCCGCGCAAAAAGTCAATGCGGCAGTTCCGCCATTGATGCATAGCACATAACCATTATGCTCAAAGGTTCAGCCAAAAAATGCGATTTGAACCCTAATTATCGTTAATTCACAATCAAGTTGATTTATGAGGCGAGAAAGCCCCCTACATGGTCGGTCTAGATAGTGGAACACCCCCTGTAATTTTTGTTGTCGGAACTGCAGGTGCAGGAAAATCATCCTTAGTGACTGCTTTTCAGCGTTGGTCACGGTTTCTTGAAACAGATGCAATTGCAGTTAATTTGGACCCAGGAGCAGAAAGGGTTCATTATGATGCAGAATTTGATGTAAGGGACTTAATCTCGCTTACTGAAGTAATGACTGAGTATGATTTAGGTCCTAATGGTGCACAAATACTCGCCGCTGATTTACTTGCCGCACAGGCAGGAGATGTTGCAGATCAACTCCATGCATTATCTGGCGAGCTTATGATTGTCGATACCCCAGGTCAAGTAGAATTATTTGCTTTTAGAGAGGCGAGTAATCACTTAATCGAGGTGCTAGGAAGGAATCAATCGGCAATCATCTATCTATTCGACCCAATGTTGTCACGTTCACCATCAGGATTCGTATCACAAATGCTATTGTCTAGTATTGTTGAGTTTAGACTAGGATTGCCAACCAAGAATTTCTTATCAAAGTCTGATTTGCTGGAACCCGATGAACTCGAGAAAATTCTTGAATGGTCTGAGCGATTAGAAATTTTAGAACTTGCACTTTATGACGAAGCCGGTGGCCAGAGGACTGAATTTGCTATCAATCAATTACGTATGATGCAAGAATTTGCTCAAGCACCTGGTCTAACCCCACTATCCTCTGAACTTGAAGAAGGACTAGCTGATGTTTTGACATTTGCCCAAGCACTATTTGGCGGAATGGGTGACGCCAGAGATGGGTTTGCTCAGGATATCGAACATGAAAGAAATTGAGTTTTCGTTCAATAACTCTTAGAAACCGCCTTGAATTAGCAAGGTCATGGTAAAGCACCTACTTGCGATTGATGACGTTGAAGACGACTTTGAAATGATTCTAAAATGGGCTATTGAATTCAAGCGTTTGTGGAAGCAAGGAGACGATGTGGCCACAAATTTCATGCCACTTGATACGCTTGCAGTTGGCTCAATATATGAAAAGCCAAGTACCAGGACAAGAGTTTCATTTGAAGTTGGAATTAATCGCCTAGGTGGCTACCCGCTTACTTTGTTAAAGAATGATATTCAGTTGGGTAAATCAGAAACAGTTGGAGATACATCACAAGTTCTATCGAGATTTCTTGGCGCTATGACTTATCGATGTTTCTCTCACTCAGACGTTGCTGAACTAGCAAAATTCGCTGATGTACCTGTCCTTAATGCACTTTCAGATAAACACCACCCGTGCCAATCAGCAGCAGATTTAATGACCGTTTTGGAGAATTTCAAGGATTTAGATAATTTAACAGTGGCTTGGGTTGGCGACGGTAATAACGTACTACATGATTTGATGCTTGCTTGTGCAATGCTTGGGATTGATATTCATTACGCAATTCCAAAAGGGTATGAACCAGAAAAAGATATCGTGGCTCGTGCCGAGGAAATTGCGGTCAAGAATGGTTGCAAA
Organism: Candidatus Poseidoniaceae archaeon; assembly: GCA_029250385.1. GTDB lineage: Archaea > Thermoplasmatota > Poseidoniia > Poseidoniales > Poseidoniaceae > MGIIa-L1. The sequence goes on from JAQXFJ010000223.1 coordinate 1,715, forward strand.
GTGATTGCCACCAACGATCCAGTTGAAGCAGTATCAAATGCAGACGTAGTTTATACCGATGTATTCATTTCAATGGGTGAGGAACATCTCAAAGATAAAATCAATTCTTTTGATGGCTTCCAAGTTAACGAACAAATGGTTAGCAATATGAACGATGATTGGAGATTCATGCACTGTCTACCTGCACATCGCGGTGACGAAGTTACCGATTGGGTCATGGACCATAAGAATTCGATTGTGTTTGATCAAGCTGAAAACCGCATGTGGGCTCAGATGTCACTACTTACTTACTTAGTTAATGAAGAGGCATGGGAAACCATGGGTGAATTCATGGGACTAATCTGATTAGAGATACATTGGTACAATAAAACCAATCAGGCCTAGCAGCATTGCAACTCTAATTTTCCCCGCTGCTTGATGGTCTTGACCAAC
>JAQXFJ010000241.1 GCA_029250385.1 Candidatus Poseidoniaceae archaeon
GATTGGGTGGGGGATAATCACTATTTTAGGTGTCGCACTAATTGCCAAAAGGTTGTGGAGCTCAATGAAAGAAGAGCAAGTTGTTGAATATGAGCAGGCTAATATTAGTGAGGCGTTTGTTAAGTCGGATAATAATCAAAATTTTTGACTGATTTATGTAGATTTTAAGTTGTTTTCTACTTATTTTATGGGGTGATTTTTTTGCGAGCCGAGAAAAATCTACTTTAGTAGGTTTAGCGCAGTGAAAATTTGTTAAAACGGGCAACTGGGGGAGTTTTTTGATATTTATCGTGGTTTTTTCACCGTTAACAACAGGGTGAACCTTGAAGTTCAATGTCGTTTTGGGTGTAACATCCGCATGCGGATGGTGAATAATATGAGTGACCGCCTATACGTTGGAATTGACCTAGGAACATACCAATCTACTATATCTTCGAGTGCTGGTGAAAGCCACACAATCGAAACTATTGTAGGTAGACCGAAAGACCCTGTTGCAAGAAATTTTCTGGGACGAGATGTCCTGTTTGGAAATGATGCTTTGAAAAATAAGTTGGCTTGTAACCTATACCGCCCCATGGCTGCTGGTGTTGCTCAAGATGATGAAGCAAACCTGGCTGCTGCTAAAGCGTTCGTATCTCATTTACTGGAAACTGTAGACCCCGAAGAATACGATGAAGTGTTTGGAGTTATTTGTTCACCAAGCCACGTATCATTTACCGATAAGTCTAATCTGGTTGCTACCCTACGGGGCCAAGTAAATGCCATCATGGTGGTAACTGAACCTTTTGCAACTGCTTATGGAATTGAAGAAATCGCAGGTTCAATTGTAGTTGATATTGGCGCTGGTACAACTGACATTGCAAGAATTCACGGCACCTTCCCAAGCGATGAAGACCAAATTACAATCCAAGAAGCTGGCGACTGGCTAGACCTTGAATTGATGGAATTAGTTCGAAAGAAGTACACTGGTGCTCAAGTTACTAAGGATATGGTGCGAAGATGGAAAGAAGCATCATCATATGTCGGAATGGACGCTAAAGAAGTCATGGTTGAACTTTCGGTTGAAGGTAAAAAGCAAGTTGTCGATATTGGTGACCTAATAGTCGAAGCATGTGAATCAATCATTCCTCTAGTTGCTAATGCAGTAAAGAAGATTGTAGCTACTGCTGACCCTGAGTATCAACCTATACTAAGAAACAACATCATTCTATCTGGTGGTGGATCACTGATCGAAGGTATCGCTGCAAGAATGGCTGAAGAAATTTCAGACATCGGTGATGTCAATGTTTGGTGTGTTGAAGATGCAATCAACAGCGTGGCTAATGGTGCGCTAAAGTTGGCTGGCGAGATGCCTGATGACATGTATACCGCAATCAACTGATTGAGTGCTGGTTTTTCAAATAAGGTCTAAAATACGGCCCGATTGACCAATAATTATTGGGAAAGTTCAAGAGTGGTTGATTACCGATAGGCGTCGTATGACAGTCGGCTCTCCATCACCAAGCGGAATAAAACGTGTCGGTGATACTTCGTCAGAGGAGCGTGCGGCACTCGAAGGAATGTTGCAAGGATATCCGGTTGAGCAACTCGTTGAAGAGGTGCTAATAGCGTGGGATGAGTTGGCTAAAAGAAACGAAGAAATGGTGTCTGTCAAACAACGTTTGCGGGTCATGGAGCTTGATTTAGCCGATCGTGAAGATATGGTTGCTCCTGAAGTTGCTAGAATGAATGATTTGGAGAGTGAACTTGAAGAACGTAGAAGCCAAATGGTCCACCTTGAGAGATTACTTTCCGATGCTAGGCAAGATTTAGCTGCCCAGCAATCATCATTATCAACAGAAGAACGTGCTAGGCTTGAAGATGAAGTTGAAAAATTAAAAGTTCTAACCACTGAACAAGATGAAGTCATTGGTGAAATGGAGGGGCGTATCTCTCAAATGGTTGATGCATTAGAAAAGGCGGCTGACGCTGGACTTACTTCTGTTACTGCTGACGAGGTTCGAAGTTTGAAAGCACAAGTAGATCAGATGACTAAGCAGTATGAAGTTGAGCAATCTGCCAATAAAGCGTTAGAAGAAGAACGTCAACGACTGCGCGATATTGCTGATCGTTTGAGAGGTTTACTTGACGCAAGAGATGGTCGGTTAACCGAACTTGAAGAACAATTAGAAAGAGTCATGCAAGGTCCTCGTTCAGTATCCGCTGAACACGATTATCTAGTAGAGCAAATTGAAGAATTAAAACGAAGATTACTTGAAAGGAACCGTGAATATGAATCACTAAGGAGAAGAGAGCGAAGATTGCATAGCGATGTGTTTGAGCGCGATGAGAGAATTCAACAAATATCGCTAACAATGAGCGATCTAGAGGCTGCTCTGCAAGATAGAACTGCAGAGTTAAGAGAACTAGAAGGCATGAGAGAGACCATGGCAAATGAACTAGATTCTGTGCGCCGTGGTGAAAGAACTAGAGAAGTTGTCGGCAGAGTATTTGCTGACTCGCTATCACTAGTCAGGGGCCATGATGAACGTGAAATGAAGCGTGAAGTATATGCTAACTCCCCAAACTTTGAAAGAAAAATTTCCACTCCTAGTGTTGAGGATATGACTAGCCTAGCAGAAGGGGGTAGGGTCAATCTAGATGTTGAAGAAACGGTTATTGAGCCTGGAATGGATGTTGATACTGACAGACCTGCTGCACCGGGTGGTAGTGGCGATCCGGTAATCTTTGATGATGAAGATTAGGTTATTTGTTCATAATAGGCAAGCTATTTGCCTTTAGAGAATGTAATTAATTCATCAATAGAAAGATGGTCTGCGGTATCTTTACAATAATGTGCTTTTACTACTTTACCATCCACACCAATAAGAATGTCTACTGGGATGATAGAGAGTTTGGAGATGGATAAAGTCAATGGAAAGTAACCTTTGAGTGTTGCCTGCATGAATGTTATCGGTGAACGTAGTGCGCCCCACAAGAATTTCCCAAAGGATTTAACCACAGAACTCTTTTCAAAATGTTCGTAAGATTCATCTGCGACAATGGCAAATGGTGCATTGTGTTTTTTCATGCGTTTGGTTAGTTCACCTATTTTGGCGTTGAAAACGCCGACCATTACCGTATCATCAGAAAACTCATTCCATCGCTTGACTATTCTATTGATGCGAATATTGCAAAAAGGGCAAGAAGAGAACCTAAAGAAAGTAAGTATTACACGCTTCCCTTTCATCTCCGACATCTTGAATGTAGTTCCATCTATTGCTGGTAAGTTGAGGTTTGGTGCATTGTCGCCAACTGTTAATTTGGGCATGTTTCATGGGGATAAAATTGGAAAATAAACTAATCCCAATGTTGCTGATTAATTTGGCTCTCAATTAGTTAATCCTAAAATGCTGGTAATTGCCTTAATCTTTTCTCGTAAATCCGATAGGTCAGTAGCATCTTCTGTGAGGGTTCCTGTTACGATCCAATCAGCACCTGCTTCGGCGGCTATTTGTGCCTGTTGTGGGGTTCTAATTCCACCACCCACTAACATAGTGAGTCCATGAGTAGTTTTTGCCGATTTAATTAGTTCCGGGTTGACTTGATTTTCTGCGCCGCTGCCTGCTTCAAGATATAGTAGTTTGAAACCATACATAGCAGCAGTTAGTGAATATGCCTTGACTAGTGAGGTGTCACCTGGCATCACCAAATCAGCATCACCTACTTCGCCAACTTTTCCTCCCGGGTGGCACACAACATAGCCTGTAGGTAAAGCGTCTATGCCAAATTTGTCAATATATGGTGCGCCACGTAATTGCTCTCCAACTAAGAATCGACGACTGTTAGAGTTCATCAACATCATGAAAGTTATTGCATCTGCTGCGGGAGATAATGCATGCGAGCCGCCAGGGAACAAAACTACTGGTACCTTCCACAACTCTTCATTACTATCAGGCGATTGACTAGCAGCAAAAGCTCGTAACTCAAGCCCTTCTTGAATTGCTAAACATGTTGCATGAACAATTTCGTCGGGTGTGTCGGTAGAGCCTCCAACAAAAATCATTCCAGAGCCTGCTTGAACCGCAATGCATGCTCTCTCTGCTGCTATTTCTGGTGTTTGCTTGTCCGGGTCAATCAAAGTAATATGTCGAGTTTTACCGACCTTCTTAGTAACATAAGAAAGGATTGACTCTTCATCACGCCTCATTGCACTCAAGCCCTGCTTTCATATCCACCGCATATTAGTTGCGGAGAATATTTCCTCTATGGGTAGAATCACGGTGTTATCAATGAAAACCGTTTGGCGGGGTTATGGCGGAAGTAGGTCCATTCAGGCGTCTGCTTTCCCATATGCAAGGCCACAAAAAAACTATCCGCCTAGCATCGTTGTGTTCTGTCACCAATAAAATCTGGGATTTAGCGCCCCCGTTACTAATTGGTTTAGCTGTTGATGTAGTTGTTTTACAAGAGGATTCTTTTCTTGCAGGATTGGGTTTCTCAGACCCGTGGAATCAGTTAATCCTACTTTCTGTGCTGACTTTTGTTATTTGGGGCCTTGAATCTTTATTCGAATATTTTTATGGGGTGCTGTGGCGAAATTTAGCGCAAACAGTACAGCATGAATTGCGACTGGACACTTTCAATCATGTTCAAAAACAAGGCATGGGGTGGTTTGATGAACGACAAAAGGGGGATATTTTAGCCATATTAAACGATGATATCAATCAATTAGAACGGTTCTTGGACAAAGGTGCGAATGATCTTCTCCAAGTTTCTACAACAGTAATAGTGGTGGGTGCGGTGTTTTTATTTATTTCATGGGAAGTTGCTATGTTAGCAATTTTGCCAATCCCGATAATCGTTTGGGGGTCATTCAAGTATCAGCGTAGTCTTGAACCTAAGTATGCTGAAGTTAGAGATGCCGCTGGTAAAATGAATGCTCTGTTGGAAAATGATTTATCTGGTATGTCGACAATTCAATCATTCACTTCTGAAGACATTGAAGTAGCAAGGGTTGGGGAACTTAGTGAAGCATATCGGCAAGCCAATAAGAAGGCAATACGGTTGTCTGCAGCATTTACTCCACTAATTCGCATGGCTATTCTCTGTGGTTTTACCGCTACACTACTGCTTGGTGGGTGGTACACTCTAGAAGGAGTTCTAGCTGTTGGCGCATATTCTGTACTGGTATTTATGACTCAAAGGCTGCTTTGGCCACTAACTAGACTAGGAGAGACTTTTGACTTATATCAACGGGCAATGGCCTCTTCTACTCGGGTTTTGGATGTCTTAACCTCGGAAATAGAAATTTCACAAGGAGATTTTAAGCCGGAAAAGGAAGCAATTGTAAAAAGTGATATTGAGTTTCAAGACGTCGATTTTGCCTATACTAGGCGTGACAATACATTCACTAAATTATCATTAAAAATAATGGCCGGTAAAACCACTGGCATTGTAGGGTCTACTGGTGCAGGCAAGACTACTCTAACAAGGCTATTACTCCGTTTTGCCCAACCAAATGATGGAAGCATTGTATGGGGTGGAGTGCCGATAGATGAGTGGTCTTTGTCGCATTTAAGATCTTCAATTGCCCTAGTTGAACAGCACATTACCTTATTTCCCACTTCAATACTTGAAAACATAAGATATGGCGATGCAACTGCAACAGATGAGCAAGTATTCCGCGCGGCTGATGCTGCTGAAGTAAGTGAATTTGTTAATTCTCTACCTAATAAGTGGAATACAATGGTTGGAGAAGGTGGCTACCGGTTATCTGGTGGTCAGCGGCAACGGCTGGCAATTGCCAGAGCGGTGTTGAAAGACGCTCCTTTATTGATATTGGATGAAGCTACCTCTGCGGTCGATAACGAAACGGAAGCGGCGCTACAGAGATCGATTGAATTAGTATCGAAAAATAGAACCACGGTGATTATAGCCCATAGATTATCAACCATCCGTAATGCTGATACGATACTGGTAATGGATAACGGCCAAATTGCTGAAAGTGGAAATCATGATGATTTAATAGCAAATCAGGGAATATATAGTGGATTTTGGGCTGTGCAAACTGGGAAAAGGTCGTGAAATCACGCAAATGTTTGTTGAATTTTAACACTCCTTTATATGTGAAAAGAAAAGCAAGGCTGCTTGAGAACCATGATTACAGAGAAATTCTCGAAAACAACTAGCCTGCTTTTGATTGCCACTTTTGCCCTCGCCATGGCATCAACAGTTAGCGCTGCTGATGTCACCGGTATGGGTGAAGACGGACTACCTGCCTTTTTGTCAGATGGTACCGATGATGGATTGGAAACTTTGACTTTCTTCCTATTTTTCGTCGGATACATCGCAATGGGCGCTGCATTCGTCTTCTTCATGAGTGAGAGAGGAAATGTAGCACCTCAATACCGAACAACAATGACTATCTCAGCATTGATTGTTGGTATTGCTGCTTTCCACTATTATTACATGCGTGGTGTCTACGCTGACTTCGGTGAAGTTTCAGTAGAATACCGATACATGGACTGGATTATCACAGTGCCGTTGATGGCACTAAAATTCCCTTCCCTAGTCGGAAAAGATGCAATTACAGACGCAAAGTTTGCTGGACTTGGATTTACTGGAATCTGTTTCCTAGGCGCACTAATTATGATTGGGTTCGGATATGCTGGTGAAGCTGGTTTGATGAATGGAATCGTTGCACTACTTCTAGGTGGTATGGGATGGGCTATGATCGTAGTCGCTACTGGTACCCCTTGGTCCTCTGGACTTGGAGTCGACAACAGCAAAATTTCTTCTGAATTAATGTGGAGTGCAAACGCTCTCCGCTGGTTTATCGTAGTCGGATGGGTAATCTACCCACTTGGTTACCTATTCAGCCCTGAGGTTGATTTGATATCCGTCGACAACGGTGCAGAATACATGGCTGTTGCTTACAACGTTGCTGACATCATCAACAAGATCGGTTTCGGTATTGTTGCATGGATGGGTGCTAAGAAAGCCACTGAGGCTCTTGCAGCATCTGAGTAATTACCTAACAGTAAGTTTGCCAATAAGATACTCAATGGTTAGCCATTGATATCTATTGCAAAAATATGCGAAGATGAGCCAAGTAGTGGTGAATAAGACCACTGCTTGGCTCGCTTCCATTATAGTCCAATTTCTTTCATTCTCTAAATCCGACAGATAAGTAAGAGGAATGAAGTGCATAACATAGACGGTTAGGGAAACCTTGCCAGCTTTTTCAAACAATAATATGTTCAATTCCTGTACAATCAACCAGAGAATGAGTACACCAGTAATAGCTGCGATCATAAAGCCAAAATTGGCCGGGAAAAAGTTTAGATAATCTCCTTTTGAAGGATGGGCCCAAACTTTGGAATTTAATTCGGCTAAATATAGAGTTGTTATACAATATGATATCCCGATAATTATCAAGCTTACAGTAGCGTTATTTTTTGGAAGTGTTTTACCCCCATCGGCCACTAAACTTCCAAGATATGCGCCAACGATACAAAAGATAATCCAGGGAAATAGTGGATAAGTTCCAGAGAATAATACTAATTCGATTATTTCTAAAATTCCATTTGCTGATATCCTTGAGTCCCAGTTATTACTACCTTGAAATTGAAATAAGTAACTATTAGTAATGAACATCATAATCATGGAACTAATGAAAATGACAATCTTATTGGTTGATTCAATAGATTTCATAATTAATGGCCTTGCTATAAGTAGAATGGCGAATAGTGAAAGAATCCCTGGTGTGTATGGTTCATAGAGGTGTGGAGAGCATAGATTTACTATATATTGAAGGATTAATAGTGCTGCTGCTTTGGTTAAAATGGATTTTCTAGGGCTTTTTGATTTGTACATCCCCCAGCCAAATATTGTAACAAATAATGGCGCTGCAAGGCCGCCAAGTCCTGCAACTAGGTATGCTATGGCGGAGGTTTGCGTGGCATTAGTTGGGTTCCAAGTTGCTGCAGCATGGACCATGACCATCAATAATACCGCTAGGCCTCTCAAGGAATCTATTTCCCTAAACCTAGTATTGATTGCCATTTTAATCAGTGAGTTGATTGAATATATTCTACAGCGTTTCTAAAAATTTGCAGACCTTGCCCTTCCCACTGGATATCTGTTGTTGAAGCGGGCGCTCCCCCTCTAGAAAAATCTGGGTGAAGCCATTGCGCATAAATGGCCTCTGGGTGCGGCATAAGGCCGAATACAAGTCCGGTCTTATCGCTAATTCCGGCGATGTTCATCATGCTACCATTTGGCGATAGGGGGAATGGTAACACCTCGTCATTGTTATTATCTGATTGTGGATTTTGGGGGTCTACATACCTAACAGTGATTTGGTTATTATTTGCTAGATTTGCTAAACTTTCAGCATCGGGCATAACATATTTTCCTTCACCATGCCTTACCGGACAATCTATTCTAGTGAGTCCTTTGGTCCAAATACAGTTACTATCTTTGTTAAAATCAAGCGTAACCCATCGATCTTCATACCTTCCTGAGTCATTTAAAGTCAAACTAGCACGTTGAATAAAGTCTGGTTCGTTGTTATCTGGTCCGGGTAGTAATCCGGTTTTTACCAAAACTTGAAAGCCATTACATATGCCAATTATCGGTTTACCAGATTTAATGAAATTAAGCAATTCATCACGAAGTGAAAATCGCATTCTGTTGCCCATGAGTCTGCCACTTCCTAAGTGGTCACCAAATGAAAACCCTCCAGGAACGGCCAAAATATCGTAATTTGACAACTCATCTTCGCCTGAAATAAAACTGTTAAGATGTACTCGGGTTGACTCGCCGCCAACCATTTCAAATACGGCTGCAGTTTCATGATCACAATTTATTCCAAAACCAAATAATACGGCAACTTTAGGAATATACATCAAGCAACACCTCCGGTTAAGTCTAACGTACCTTGCCAAGAAGTAACCAAGTCGTTTACCTCAATGGAAATCAGTTCATCAAAACCGTCTACAATACTCAATTGGGTTGTTGCCTCAACTTCACCGAGAAGAGTAGTAGTATGGCCTGTCATAAGCTCGAGGAATTTGGCATTATTTTGTGCTGATACTGCGATTATTATTCTGCCTAATGATTCTCCCCACAAGCGTGCCCAGGTTGAGGTTTTTCCTGTGCCGTCGATATCTATCTTGGCGCCAATTCTGCCGCCAATACACATCTCAGCAAGCGCTACACCAAGCCCCCCTTCAGAACAATCGTGAGCGGTTTTTACCACTCCAGAATTTATTGCTTTACTTAGCGCTCGATATGAGGAAAATAAGCGCTCTGGGTCAGTTAGTAGTGGTACATTGCCTCCAATTCCTGCTGCCTGACCGCTTTCTGTCATCATAAATGCTAGTTCTGAAGCACCTAGTTCCTCTAGTGACTCGCCAACTAGATACAATTTATCTCCTGGATGTTTTAGATCACTAGTCGCTGAATTTCTCACGTCTGGGTGGTCGCCAAATAATGAAAACAATAAGGTTGGTGGAATTGAAATTTTATTTGGTCCCTTACCATAATCATTCTTCATTGAATCTTTACCACTAACACAGGGTAAACGATACGCACGACATATCCTTTCTAATTCCCTATTGGCCCTAACTAATTGTGCCAATTTGAATTTACCATCTGGGGTTTTTTCTGATTCTATTGGATCGGGCCAGCAAAAGTTGTCTAAACCGGCTATTTTGTCGACGTCTACCCCGACACATACTGCATTTCTAACAGCTTCATCTATTGCCGCTGCAGCCATTGCACCTGCATCAATATCAGAGTACCTAGGTGCAATACCGCAGGAGACCACTAAGCCTCTAGGATTACCATGAATTGGTGCGATTACCCCTGCGTCGGCAGGGCCATCTCGCTTAACTCCAACAAATGGTTTGACTACTGTCTGAGCGATGACTTCGTGATCGTACTGTCTGACCCAACTTTCCTTACTAGCAATATTAGGCCTAGCTAATAAATCTGTTAATATTGTGTTGTGGTCGGCTGTTTGAGGGGGATTGAATGGTTTGTGTTCCGGTATTTTCCATTCTGATTCTAACTCTAATTGTGGAACTCCGTCGTGAAGGAATTCTATTGGTAAATAAGCCACTGTTGATTGTTCATATTGAACATGGAAGATACCCGTTGAAGTGAATTCGGCAACGGGGCTCGCTTCAACTTCATGTAGTAAAGCCAGCTTTTCAAAGGCCGCAACATCTTCCGGTTTAACCGACACAGTCATGCGTTCTTGGCTTTCTGAAACTAGTATTTCCCAAGGTGAAAGTCCGGGTTGTTTAAGTGGAACTTTGGCTAAGTCAATTCTGCATCCATTAGTGTATTCAGCCATTTCTCCAATCGAGGAAGATAGCCCTCCTGCACCGTTATCAGTAATACAACTGATCAATCCTAAGTCTCGCGCTTCTAAGATCATGTCAATCATTTTCTTTTGAGTTATTGGATCGCCAATTTGTACTGCGCTAGATGGAGATTCTTCAGTTAGTTCCAATGAAGAGAAGGTTGCTCCGTGAATTCCATCATATCCAACTCTACCGCCAACCATGAAAACCACATCACCTGCTGATGGTGTTTTGATATGGGATTCTCTGCCATCTGGTAGTTTTCTCGGCATTAGGCCGACTGTGCCACAATAAACTAGTGGTTTACCCAAGTACCGCTCATCAAATACGATTGCTCCGTTGATGGTTGGTATACCTGATTCATTGCCACCAACCCTGACTCCCGCATGTACTCCTCTGAGAACTCTTGAAGGATGGAATAGGTTGTCTGGGATTTCTCCTTGCCAATCTGGTGGCCCAAAACAAAATACATCGGTATTTGCTATTGGCCTAGCCCCTAAACCTGTGCCTAAAATATCTCGATTAACACCAACTATTCCAGTCATTGCACCGCCATATGGGTCTAATGCTGAGGGGGAATTGTGGGTCTCTGCTTTCATGCAAACACTCCACTCATCGTCCCAAGCAATTACTCCTGAATTGTCATGAAATACAGATAGTAGCCAATCAACATCGTTTTGCATATCGTGAGTTGGTTTCATAATATGGGTTTTGAAGATTGAGTCGATTACTGCCTGCTCCCCTGTTTCTAAATCTGTATGGTGTATTTTAGATGCGAAGATTTTGTGTTTACAATGCTCGCTCCATGTTTGTGCAAGGCACTCTAGTTCAACGTCAGTTGGTTTGTCTTCAACAATACCGGCTGATTGGCGTAACTGCCGTATTTCTGGATTGCGATAGTGTTGTTGTATGGCTTGCATTTCGGTGAGATTCAATGCGAGAAGTCCTGTTTCTGAAATATCAATTAACTGTTCATTGGATATTTCGAGATTGATGTGTGCCGGGGTTTTGAATTCCTGTGGTGGTTTTTCAGGATAATCTATCATCAACCAGTTACCCGAGTTACACATTTCACCCTCTGTAACAAAACTCCGTTGTATCAAATTATTGTAGAGTGTTGATGATAACCATTCAGTTGAGGTGTTTTGGGGCATTCCATAGAAGAGGTAGGTGATGTAAGTAGAGATATCAGACTCGGGTGTGGCTTCGGGGAAGATAGTTCTAAATCCATCTAAAGCTGCTTTACCTGGATTATCGGTGACTCCTGGTTTAAATCCAACAGAAACCACAGCGTCTGGAGTTTCTGAGAATATTTCCCTATTACCCAAAAAAGAATGGTTGGTAATTGAGTGTTCGATGATTGGATCAGCAAATAAATCGTCAGCCCGTGCAGCGATTTCTTCATGAGATACGTCGGAATTGATTAGGAATCCCACTATTGTTTTGACACTACTGAAATCTAAATTATGGTCTGCAGATAGTTGTCTTCTAACTACATCACCGCGAACATCACGTAATCCTGGACCTGATTTGGGGGTTGCTTCTACGCGGGTAATATGCATCGTCTTCGCCTACGGGGTTAACAGTATGGCGGTCGATACGCTCTTTGAACAATACGGAAGATTGTTAGAGCATTTCTTTGAGATATTGGCCGGTAAAACTCTCTGGGTGCGCAGCAACTTTCTCAGGCGTTCCATAAGCAACTACTCGGCCTCCGCGGTCGCCTCCTTCAGGACCTAAATCTATTACCCAGTCACTTGATTTTACTACATCTAAGTGGTGTTCAATAACGATCACAGTATGACCTTTTCCGCGTAGTTCTAAGAGGACATCAATTAGCATTTGAACGTCTGAAAGTGCCAATCCAGTGGTTGGTTCATCCAATATGTAGACTGTGTGTTTATTTGGCGGCCGGCGCAGTTCACTAGCCAACTTTACCCGTTGGGCCTCGCCACCAGAAAGAGTGGTTGCTGGTTGGCCAAGTCTAACGTATGACAGACCCACAGCACGCAATGTATCTAGGGTACGGAATATCTTGCGATGGTTTTCAAAGAATTTCACTGCTTCACCGATTGGCATCTCAAGAATATCGTGGATAGTTTTACCTTTCCAAGTCACTTCTAGGCATTCTCTAGTATATCTTTTACCTTCACAAATATCACAAGTAATCCATACATC
>JAQXFJ010000254.1 GCA_029250385.1 Candidatus Poseidoniaceae archaeon
CCTAACTGGTTCCATTTCACCTTTCATCAATGCTCCAATTGCTGCGACTTCCATTACAGCTCCCCTAATAGTAGTAACAAATGGAATGTTTAACTCAACAGCAAGTCTTCTCATCATATTACCATCTCTAACTGCACCTCCAGAAATTGTTGGTACGTTTACAATGAAGGATATTTTGCCTTGCCTCATTAAGTCTAATGCATCAGGATGCATTCTCTCTCTAATACGATAGACTACCTCTACGGGAACTTGATTTTCCCTTAAGATGTCAGCAGTCCCCGGAGTCGCATAGATGACGAAACCAAGTTCGATTAAATCTTTAGCGATTGGCACAAGCTTTTGCTTATCATCATCCCGTACAGTCAGGTATACACCACCACCTTGTGCAACTGGAACTTCTGTTGCTAAACGTGCCTTTAGATAAGCCACGTCTGCATTAGCATGAGAACCAAATACTTCTCCTGTGGATTTCATTTCCGGACCAGGTGCGGGGTCAAGCCCTCGCAATTTGATAAATGGGAATACTGGTGCTTTAACACAAACATTTCCGGATGTCCTAACTGGTATTGTTTGTTTAGATAATGGAATACCAATAGTGATTTTTGCCGCTATACGAGCCAATGGCAAACCAGATGATTTAGCCACAAATGGTACGGTTCGTGATGACCTTGGATTAACTTCCAAAACATATAGAACGTCACCCTGAATGGCAAATTGTATATTGTAGCACCCAATAATATTGAGCCCTAAACCGATTTTAATGGTTTGTTCTCTAATCAATTCTAACATCTCATCTGAAATATTTTGTGTCGGTATGAAGCATGTAGAATCTCCTGAATGAATCCCTGCCTCCTCAAGGTGTTCCATAATAGCCCCAATTAGTACATCCTTACCGTCAGAAGCAGCATCAACATCAATTTCTGTTGCGTGTCCAAGATACTCGTCAACAAGTAGGGGTTTATCGGGAGCAAGATATGCCTCTGCTAGATAAGCATCCAGTTGTTCATCATTTGACAGAATCTCCATACCTCTGCCTCCCAAAACGTAGGAAGGTCTAATCAGAACTGGATATCCTATTTTCTCAACAGCATTTCTTACATCATTTGACGTTAGGCCAGTTGCTCCTCTGGGCATTGTAAGACCTGCCCGTTTAGCGAACTTTTCAAATCGTTCTCTATCGCTTGCCTCATCAATTGCATCACATGAAGTACCAGCAATTTTCAAATTTAGTCCAGATTTAACTAGTTCAGGTAGGCGTTTCTCAAGCGGCTGTGAAAGGTTAATTGCTGTTTGTCCACCAAATTGTAACAAAATAGCATGTGCTTGTTCTCTAAGCAAAACCTCAGTGACACATTCTAGAGTAAGTGGTTCAAAGTAAAGTCGATCAGAAGTATCAAAATCAGTAGAAACTGTTTCAGGATTATTATTGATTAAAATCGCATCCTTACCTGCCTCTCTGATAGCCATTACGGCATGAACACAACCGTAGTCAAATTCAATTCCTTGACCAATTCGTATTGGGCCACTACCAATTGCCACATACCTCTCTTTCTCCATCTTACTCAAGTTTGGAACGTGGTCAATTCCTTGCTTGGTATTCGGCTCATAAGTCGAATAATAATAAGGAGTTTTAGCAGCGAACTCTGCAGCACACGAATCAACCATTCGATAGTTGGGGTGCATTGAGAGAGAGTGCCTTCTGCGCATCACTGAATCTTCATCCCTACCCCTTGGCAACGATTTATATCCTTCAGGTGGGAATGAATTTAATGCGTCTGCAATGTGTGAGTCTGCGAAACCATTAGATTTCCATCGGCGCAATAATTCCACATCGATTTCAGTTGGATTACAGGATAAAGTCACAATTTCTTGTTCAATTTGGGCGATTTTTTCGAAGCGGTACAAAAACCATCGAGTGATTCTCGTTATTTCGTGAACTTGCTCGACACTCCATCCTCTTCTGAAAGCTTCAATCAATGCACCCATTCTTCGATCTGTAGCAATTTTACACCAATCTACAAGAGTAGCATCAGGGAGAGGTTCGTTTGCTCTTTCTGCCATGGTGTCTCCTTCTGATTCGTCTGCTTTTGTTAATGGTCTTGGATGAGGGCAGCCTTGTTCTAATGAAGCCCATGCTTTGAGAAAAGCTTCCTCAAAGTTTCGACCAATAGCCATTACTTCGCCGGTAGACTTCATTGAAGTACCAAGTGTTCTATCTGCTGTTCTAAATTTGTCAAATGGCCATCTAGGTATCTTCACTACACAGTAATCCAAAGTTGGTTCAAATGCTGCGGTAGTACCATCACCAGTGATTGGATTGGGTAATTCATCAAGCGTATAACCGACCGCAATTTTAGCCGCAATACGAGCAATTGGATAGCCTGTTGCTTTACTGGCAAGTGCTGATGAACGCGACACTCTAGGATTCACCTCAATGACTCTTATTTCACCGGTAAACTGATTAAAGGCAAACTGTACATTACAACCTCCTTTGATATTTAATGCACGAATAAGTCTCAATGCTTGGTCTCGTAAAATCTGATGATCTTGGTCGGAAAATGATTGTAATGGGGCTACAACAGTAGACTCGCCTGTATGGACTCCCATTGGGTCAATATTCTCCATTGTACAAACGATAATGGCATTATCGGCTTCATCTCTCATAACTTCATATTCTAGTTCTTGCCAACCAAGTATGGACTCTTCGATCAACACTTGGTTAATTCTTGAGTTGCGCAGACCAAGGGTGGCTATTTCCACTAATTCACCAACATTCCACGAAGTACCTCCACCCAAACCACCCAAAGTAAAGGCTGGTCTGATTAATAATGGCCAAGTTCCGATCTGTTCAGCAGCAGATATCACTTCCTCCATTGATTTACAAGCAATAGCCTCACTGATTGGTAGATTAATCGAATCACAAACCTTGTTGAATAAATCTCTATCTTCTGCCTTATCAATTGCATCTAAATCAGACCCAATTAATTCAACACCAAGTTCGTCTAGAACTCCTGAGTGAGCTAATTCACTGGCGATATTTAGCGCAGTTTGTCCGCCCATTCCGGCTAGGAGTGCGCATGGTTTTTCAATCTCTAATATTCGCTTAATGGAAGAGGATAACAATGGCTCAATGTAGACCTTATCGGCCATCTCAGGGTCATTCTGAATAGTTGCTGGATTTGAATTTACCAAAATTACCTCATAGCCATCTTCCCTTAGCGCCCTTACTGCTTGACTTCCCGAGAAGTCAAACTCTGCAGCTTGACCAATCTTAATTGGTCCACTACCCAGTACCATGATAGACTTCAAATCATCTCTTCTTGGCAACTAAATAACCCCCAAATGATTGTCAACAATTTCCTTGAAACGAGCAAATAACCCCTCAGCATCATGTGGTCCAGGGCAGGCCTCGGGGTGGAACTGTACGGTGAAACAAGGCTTGTCAATCACATCAAGGCCCTCTACTGTTTTGTCATTAGCATTG
>JAQXFJ010000272.1 GCA_029250385.1 Candidatus Poseidoniaceae archaeon
GTTCTGCATCAACTATCGTAACAGTAGAAGTGAATGAGGCAGATCCAGTGATTGCTTATGGAACCACTACATTAACAACTCAAATCAATCTGCAAATAAACCCAATCACAGCGACCTCAACAGGTGGTCCAGTTGAGACATGGTCAATTTTACCAGCATTGCCAACCGGCTTGGACATAGATGAATCAACCGGTGAAATCAGCGGCACCCCAACGGTAGTCTCTCCATCAACAGTATACACAATAACCGCATCAAACAGTGGCGGTACAGATACTGCAACTGTGACCATTCAAGTGAACGATGTCGCACCATCCTCGGTTACCTACAGTTCAACCTTCCTTCAGTTGACCAAAGATTCTGCAATGACTCCAGAAACAGCTACTAACCTTGGGGGTACAGTGACGTCTTGGACAATATATCCGTCATTGCCAAGTGGTTTGTCAATCAATGCAGCAAATGGAACAATATCGGGAACGCCACAGTCAGTGTCCACAGCAACAACTTACACAGTTACTGCAGCAAATAGTGGTGGTAGCGTAACAGTCAGCATTACAATCTTGATTTACGATGCTCCGCCATCATCAATAAACTACAGCCCAAGTTCATCATCTTTGACACTCGGTACCCCGATGGGCAGTGTCATTCCAACATACAGTGGTGGAACGGCGAACTCTTGGACAATTACTCCAACCCAGCCAGCTGGTTTGACATTTGATATTTCCAGCGGTGAAATTGGTGGAACTCCAACCGCAGTATCACCTCTTACAACTTACACTATCACCGCAACAAATGCTGGCGGAAGTGGTTCCACAACAATTACCATACAGGTTAATGACATACCACCATACCAACTTTCATACAATGATGATCCGTTCACATTGACAAAAGGAACCGTGATGTCTGATGCCAATCCAACTGTTAGTGGTGGCACGGTAGACACTTGGATCATAGATCCAGCTCTGCCCACTGGCCTAGTTATCGATCCTTCAACAGGTGTAATCAGCGGTAATCCGACCGTTATATCCTCAACAACAAGTTACATTATTACAGCAAGTAACACCGGTGGCGTGACAACAACAACAGTTTCAATAACCGTTAACGATGTTGTGCCTTCATCGATTACCTACAGTCACGACCCATACACGTTGACAAGAGACTCGGCAATGATAGCAGACACTCCAACAGTTCTTGGTGGCGCAGTAGATTCTTGGGTAATTAATCCAAGCCTACCTACTGGTCTATCTATTGACCCAACTACTGGTGAGATCTCGGGTACTCCAAATTCAGTATCTCCATTGACAACTTACACAGTAACTGCAACAAATACTGGTGGTAGTGCAACAACAACGATTGACATACTTGTTAACGATGCACCACCATCAGGAATTACCTACGGAAATGGACCATTCAGTTATGAAAATGGTACACCAATAACTCCGTTATCACCATCTGCTGGTGGCGGCGCGGTAGTGTCTTGGACAGTAGTACCTGCATTGCCAACAGGACTTGTCCTTGATCCTTCAACAGGTGTGATATCAGGAACACCAACGGTAAATTCACCATCTACAGTCTACAATGTTACAGCAACTAACGCAGGTGGCAGTAATTCAACAACATTCACTCTCGAAGTCAATGATGTTCCACCGTCGCTAATTGTTTACAACCCAAATTCGTTCAGCCTGTCAAAAGACTCTCCAATGAGTTCAGTAACACCAACCAATGATG
This sequence comes from Candidatus Poseidoniaceae archaeon, assembly GCA_029250385.1. Classification (GTDB taxonomy): domain Archaea; phylum Thermoplasmatota; class Poseidoniia; order Poseidoniales; family Poseidoniaceae; genus MGIIa-L1. The sequence goes on from JAQXFJ010000272.1 coordinate 1,726, forward strand.
GCGGAGATGTTGAAACATGGACAGTATCACCTGCACTTCCGCAAGGATTGGTTATTGACGGCAGTACTGGGGAAATTTATGGAACTCCAACCGCAATCACTGCTTATGGAACTTACACCATTACAGGAACCAATACAGGA
>JAQXFJ010000279.1 GCA_029250385.1 Candidatus Poseidoniaceae archaeon
CTCTTGAGGTGTGGTAAATTCTCGACGAGCTCTCAGAGTTTTACCGGTGTATTTTTCATGTGATTCAAGGTCATAACAACCTCGGTGAGCAATACCTACACACTCAATCCAGCCATACGAACCCTCAATTTCAGCGTCCCAGCAATCTGTGGCATAATGAGCCATCTCATTCGACTCATGTTGTCTAAATCTTATCTTATCACCATTGATTCCAACAGCGACCAAGAAATCATGGGTCATCGCCATAAAGTAGCCAACCGTAGGATGCCTGACTATTCCTTTAGAAACAGCTTCATTGATTGTCATTTTTATTCGCCCGTTATCTTCGCTTAGCAAATCAAAACTCAGTTTATCCCACTGGCTAAAATCATGTTGTATATCGGTTTCTGGATCGATGAAATATTCTAATTCAGCCATATTAAATTCTCTCAAACGTATCATTCCCTGTCTGGGAGAAATCTCATTCCTGTAGCCTTTACCAACCTGTACTGCACCAAAGGGTAGTTTCTCCCTAAAATGTCTATACAAAGTAGTGAAAGATGTGAACATACCTTGCGCTGTTTCTGGTCGCAGGAATCCAGGTCGTCCTGAGTTTCCAGCCCCAATTGTTGTATTGAACATCAAATTTTGTGCGACTACTTTACTCCATTCACTAGTAGAGCAACTTGGACATGGTGGCTGTATTTTTTCCAATAATGTATCCAGTTCGTCTGAACCCAAAGAATCGGGATTAGGATGGTCTTGTTCTAACAATGTGTCAGCCCTGCTCACATCTTGACAAGCAAGGCATGTAGTCATGAAATCAGAAAATTCCCCTACGTGTCCGCTTGCTTCCAATACTTCGTATGGAGTGATTGTTGGAGATGATATTTCCACTATGTTACCCAAAGATGTCCAATGGTCTAACCATAGTTGGTTAACTCGATTTTTTAATCTCCCACCATTTGGGCCAAAGTCGTAAAGACCCTTTGCGCCACCGTGAATCTCGAAAGCCGGTAGAATGAATCCTCTTCTCTTAAGCATACCAGACATTCGTTCTAGTCTGCTGCTAACTTCGTTAGACATGTTCAACCCCAACCACTCGTAGAGAGTCATACCTTTGAAATTGACCGTTGATTAACCAGTAATATGTACCAATACGCATGGTTAAGAATACCAAGGCGCACGCAATAGCATGGGACAAAGTTATGATTATGACGTAATCGTAATTGGAGGAGGTCCTGCAGGTAGTACCGTAGCACGATATGCTGCAAAAGCAGGAATAAGTGTATTAGTTTTAGATGCTCGTAGTTCAATTGGCACCCCATTACAATGCGGTGAATTAGTTCCGACCAACGATGAAATGCGTAGATTATGCCCAGATGTTCCCGACATGGATGATTTATTCCAGACCCCAGAACACGCAATATCTCGTAGATGTGACACCATGAATATTATCACACCATCAGGAAAATCCTTGTCTTACAATTTCGAAGGACTTATTATAAACCGAGTAGCACACGATGAAGAATTAGTGTTAATGGCAAAACAAGCAGGTGCTAAATATTTAGTAAATTCATATGTCAAAGAGATTGAAGATAATACTGTTACTTTAAGAAATGGAGATTCTATCACGGCAAAGGTAATTGTTGGAGCAGGAGGTCATAAGGATCCTGTGAGGAGAAAATTTTGGTCAGAAAAATCGATAAATATACCTGTCAAATTCCAGTTGAAAGATGGCAATTATGGCGATGCTGTGGAGTTACATTTTGGCTCAATGGCACCTGGCGGATATGCTTGGATGTTCCCCAAATCTTCTGGCGCAAATATTGGCATAGGGATTCAAAAGAGTTTTGCTAAAGGAGTTCCGTTCAACAAATATGCTGCCAATTTTATTGACCAATACGATGGTGAAACTACTTTCAAAGGTGCTGGTGCCCTACCAATGTCAGGAACTATCAAGACATTTGTCAAAGGCAATTATCTCTTGGTTGGAGATTCAGCTGGAATGGTACTGCCATCTAACGGTGCTGGAATTACCATTGCCATGATTGGTGGAAGAATCGCTGGCCAGGTAATTGCTGAACATATTAGTAACGGTGTGGAGTTGACTAATTATGAAAAGATTTGGAAAAAACAGATGGGTAAAGTCATGAAAAATTCAAAACGATCATTCAAGATTGGTAGTATAATGTTTAGGATGCCTGACAAATTACTAGACTTATTCTTTAACAGATTGACTAAAGCCATAGTATGGCGAGCAGTTACCTGTCGTAGAATGTTTTTCATCTTTTAATCCACGGCAATGATTGGTCATAATGCCGCATGAAATTTGATAATTAAAGGCGAAGTTTTCAAGTAGTTGTTGCATTCACTGTGAATCACTGGGATAGTGCAAATAAAATGGTTGACATTGAATACCTAGATAATCCTCAGGATACTGAGAGTTTGCTAGAAATGTTGTGCCCTCCAGTTAGAAACTGGTTCAAGGACAAATTCCCTGATTTTACTAGACCTCAGAAATTAGCTATTCCAGCAATATTGGAGAGAAAACACTTACTACTTTGCTCACCAACTGGTTCAGGTAAAACTCTAACAGCATTTTTGACTATTATCGATAAATTGGTTAGACTAGCAGTTGATGGAAAATTGGAGAAAAAGGTCCATTGTGCCTATATTTCTCCCATCAAAGCCTTGGCCAATGACATCCAGAGGAATTTGATTGGACCGCTTACCGAAATTTCTGAACGATATTTACCAGACCGTGCCCAAGAAATCAAAGTTGGACTGAGAACTGGAGACACACCTCAATCTGAGAGGCAACGGATGCTAAAACATCCACCGCATATTTTGATAACCACTCCTGAAAGTTTAGCCATAGCAATTACTTCCCCTCGATTTCAACCAATTGTTAGTGAACTGGAATACATTATTATTGACGAACTTCACTCTTTAGTACCCACTAAAAGAGGAGTACACCTTGGACTTACATTGTCTTATTTAGATACATTACTAAAAACACCAGTGCAAAGAATAGGTATTTCAGCAACCATGGAACCTTTAGAAAAAGTTGCTGAATATCTTGTCTCTAGTGACGATAGAGAATCAAGAAGTGGAGAAAGCAAAGTTAGCATAGCTAAGGTATCTGGTTCACGAGAATTAGATTTAGACATAATAATTCCAGATAATAGATTTAGTGATTTGTCAGTGATGAAAGTACTTGAGAAAAATATTGATGTAATGGCTGATTTAATATCCGCCCACACTACTACATTAGTTTTTGCCAATACGAGAAAAATGACAGAAACCTTAGTTCAAAGGTTAAGACCTCACCTTGGTGAATTAATTGCAGGACACCACGGGTCAATGGATAAGAAAATACGACTTGATGTGGAGAGGAAACTCAAACACGGTCATTTACGAGCAGTTGTCACATCCTCATCATTGGAAATGGGAATCGACATCGGTTCTGTTGATTTAGTAATACAAGTTGGTAGCCCAGGTGATATCGCTACTGCACTACAAAGAATCGGTCGTGCTGGGCACCATGTTGGAGGAATTCCAAGAGCGAGATTCTTACCAACTAGCGTTGACGATTTACTCGAACTTGCAGCATTACAATCTGCAATTCAAAAGGGTGAAATGGACATATTACATTTCCCGGAAAATAGCCTTGATGTAGTTGCCCAGTTTATGATTGGACTGGTTATTATCAATCAATTAGACATAGATGAAGCATATGAAGTCATAGTTAATGCATGGTCCTACAGAAATTTCGAGTATGATGATTTTATTGAAGTTCTCGACATGCTTGAAGAAGAAAGACGAGTTTGGGTAGATTGGGAAGAGAACATCTATGGAAAACGTGGTTATTCAAGAATGATTTACTATACTAATATCGGTACAATTGCCCCAGATAATTCATACCTAGTGCTAAATGCTGAAGGTTCTGTACTTGGAAAACTAAGTGGTTCATTCGTGTCAAACCTGCGTGGTGGTGATGTAATCCTACTTGGTGGTTCAACCTATCGAGTCACCAATATTCAAGGTACAAGAGTGAACGTTACGGCAGTTACAGGATACCGCCCTACTGTACCATCATGGTCTGGTGAAGCTAGATCTCGTTCAAGAGAATTATCCAGCGCTTTACTAGATCTTATTGGTCACTGTATTGTGGCACTTAGAAAAGAAATAGACCCAAGAATGATATTATGCGATGCTTATGGTTTGTCAAATATTGTGGCTAATGCAATTGCTCGACATTTGGAGGAACATTCAATTGATTCTTTCCAAGTACCCGACCCTAACAGAATATTAGTGGAACAAATAATCAGTAGTGGGCATCCAACCTATATGATCACCACATGTCGAGGAAGAGGATTCAATACTGCACTTGGTTATTTCTTAGCAGGTCTTGCTGAAACAAAAGGAATTAGCGTCATCGAAATGTCATTTGATGAGAATGGCTTATTGCTTAGAACATCGCAGGAAATTGAACCACGAGAGATGTATGACTCTTTCAAAAACCAAAATCATATTGAAGTTATTGAGAGATACATCATTAGCACTCAGATATTTTCTAAGAGATTCAAAGAAGTTGCAGGACGTTCTCTAATAATTCCAAAAAGAATTGGTGCTGAAGAAATAAGTCCTCAGCAATTCCAACAAAAAGCAGATTTGTTGCTGAATAAACATAGAACTATTGAAGACAGTTTATTGATGCGCGAGGCAAAAAATGAAATCATGTTTGGTGACATAGATCTCAACAGCTTGAATGATTTCCTAAGTTTATGTGTTCAAGGAGAAGCAAGGATTGTTCATCAAAAAATGACTATCCCCTCAAGACTGGGTATGTCGTTGTTTATGTCGGCCTTTGAAGATTTAATGTCGATGAAAACTAGAGCGTTCTTGGTCAAGGATATTGATCCCACAATATTGGCGAGATTACTTGGAACAAGATCTCTGGCGACTGAACTATCTGCTCAAGAATTAGCCGATTACTACCTAAACAAAGCCCCAATTCCGAAAAACCCGGCGGAATTATTGAAATTAATGTCTCAAGGAGGGGGTCTAGATAAATCTTTCAAGAATCCATTATACAAAGAAAAACTTCAGAATATTGATATTGAAATTCTACGGGGTTGGGTAGAAAATCTATGTCAGAATGGCGATATCGTCAAGATCAGGAATACTGGCTCCCCTGAGTTAGATGAAAAATGGTTTACTCCCTACATGGCAGAGATTCATGGTACTTTGGGCTGCCTCGCGTCTAACGGTGGCAAAGATGCCAAGGATCTTAGAGAATTACACGTTGATGGGCTACAATACCAGATTGCCGATGAATATGATGGTCTGAAACCAACAAAATGGAAAGATATGAAAGTAAGCGATCCACACGTTGCTATGCGTGTCAAAATAATCGAAATGTTAGGTAGTGAAGGACCTAAGATGGCAGATGAGATTGAACAACGATTGCCATTCTCAAAGACATTAGTAGATCGGATTTTACTCGAACTTGAATCAAGAAATGTAATATCAGTAGGCTTTTACAAACAAACTGATGATGCTGAATACATCTTGAAAATTGATGAACATAGGCTAACAGGCGGTGAGGAAGAAGTTGTCGAATATCGCTGGGTACAAAATATGGTTTTCGATAAATCATTCGCCCAGTATGATGATGGTTTTTCGGCATTTGATTCACATGTAATATTCCAAAAGCAGCAGGAATTAATGTACAGAGTAGGACAGTTCAGATTCAAAGATTGGAAAGACCTTCAAATGGATTCAGATGTAATCATGGGAAGATTACTTCATAATCGAATTGGTTATACCACGAGAAAGAATATTCCTATGCTTCTTGGACTAAAACCAGAACCTTGGATAGGTGCGATGGAGGAACAATTATTACAAAAAATACCCCCTGGAATAAATGTTACCCGACAGGAAATTATGCAAGATTTCCCTAAAGGTGATGAATTTAAATCACTTCATAGGGATTTGAAGAGGGCTTTGGATAATTTAGAACGCCAAATGTTAGTGGTAAAACAATTTGAAGATGTTGTTGGAAGGCGAAGAAAATTATCATTATTCCATCGTGTATTGGGCGTCTACAAACCTATGAGTTTCGAAGATTCATTGGTTGATGTGGTGAAAAGATTAGGACCAATTAAATCACATACATTACGATTCTTTGTCACCAGATCTTACGAAGACTTGACTATCGCCTTGATGAATTTAGAGAAATCTGGCAGGATTGCTAAGGTTGTATCGTTGGTACCTGAACCTGAAGCATTCTATTGTATGCCAGACGAGGTAGATAAGCTGAGTAGGGCTAGCAGAGAAGACGGTGAATTGAGGATTTTGACGCAATCAGACCCATATGTTTCTAGATTCATTTGGGAAGTTCGAAGTATATTGGACCGGGGTTGGTATCTTCCAGTATTCAAAGGAGTTGACCCTATAGGCAAGGTATTGATGTTCAAAGTAAACGACTATCTTGAGGTCAAAGACTTACAAATACCTAACGCATATATTGAAGAATTTTGTACAGCTTTCTCTGTTTTACTGGATAACCATTCAGACCAATTAGTCGATGTCGCAGTATTAACAAACTTCAACAGTGAGCCTGTATCTCAATTGGAACCTGAAATTAGGATACATTTTGAAAATATTGGCTTTAAACTTACTGGGGAGCGAATGATTCGCGGTGGAATCGTTGACCCACAACCAAGAGAGATCGCAGAAAGAGCCCTTTTCCATCGCCATTTCCTTCATCAAAATACCCGATTAGAAAATGAAGTAATTGCTATGAAAAAGATCCCTGAGGTAAGAGATGATTTCGCATTGAGGGGACGCTGTGAAGTCTATCGTGCTGATATTAAAAGTATGGCTAGCGCTAATAGATTACACCAAGGAGTCAATCTAAGAGGTCATCAAGTTTGGGCTACATACGAACACTTTCAGGATCTCCAAGTTATCCGTGGGGAACCTGCAGATGAAGATTTACTTGACATAGTCGACTTTTTCTCCACAAATTCTGACCCAAATATTTTCAAAGAAAGACATGCTTTGTCTCAGTCTGAATTCCGTAAATTAGTTCAACCACTAATTAGGACTGGACATATCGTTCAGGATTTTAGAGGGGGCTTTAGAACTGTAAAACCCAACCAATCATTAGACAGGGTAGAACTTAGAAAAGAATACTTAAGGAAAATGGTTACAGACTACCCGATTATTACCCTTAAACAATTCATGAGATTAGCAGGAACCCCATTCAAGCCTGAAGAAATCAAATCAGTGTTAAACGAATTTGAACAAGATGAAACACTCATCAAAGGATTTTTGATTGAGGATTTACATGAAGTCTGCTGGGGTAGAAAAGAATTACTAGAAGAAGCCAAAGATATCAAACCAATAAGAGATTTCGTTTTGCCCCCAAGTGACCCAATAGCACCATATTTTGCCGATGTAATGAAAGAACGGTTTGGCTTTGGGTCTGCCTACTTAGTTTTCAAAAATGCAGAACCTGTAGCGGCTTTCAAAGCCAATACAAGAAACAAAATAATAGAAGTTAAAGATTATGAAGGTTCAGAAAAAGGTTGGAGAATAGTCAAGGAATTTGCTTGGGAGCACCAAATGCCACTTGAGACCGAACTACGAATTGGTGGCAAAAAAATGAAGAGATGAACAGCAATCATCCAACCACTAGTTTTTAATGGGGCCGTTACATGACAGAAATGATAGCATGAACCAATATTCCAAATCACTCATTTTGGTCAGTATTTTCCTGATTTCACTTTCTGCACCATTGCTATCTACTAATGCTGAGGCAGAAGATGTATCAGACATTGCAGTTCTACACACTGCCATAAACCCCTATAATAACAATACATACCACTTACTGAGCGAAGCATCTTGGAGTGAATCTGCACAAGTTGCTTTGGGTCTAGATGGGTTCCTGGTAACCGTAGATGATCAACAAGAAAATCAATGGTTAATGGAAACATTTGCTAATTTTGATAACCTTTCAAGACATTTGTGGATCGGTCTGTCAGACTACAATTCTGAAGGAGACTATCGATGGCATGATGGAACCCCCTTCTTGTATCGAAACTGGGGAGCTGAACAACCATCAGCCAATGGCGAGGAAGATTATGTCCACATTGCAAGTACCAACATGGGTAACATTATGCCCGGCTATTGGAACGACTTAGATGACGACCCTCAATACTTTCCAGTATATGGTGTTGTAGAAGTTGGTCCAGGTGCAGATTATGCCCTTAGGTTTGATGGGATTGATGATAAAATTGTCATTGATGAAGATTTACCAAATTACTCACAGGTTATTGAGATTTCAGCAATGGTAAACATGATGGATACATCTGGATTAAATTTCATTACTATGCTAGGAGATTATGGCTGGGGTCTCTACATCAACAACGGGAACTTAGGATATTCCAGTGAATATTCAATCTCTCGTCACCCGACTTCTAATGTCAGCATAAATACCGATGAATGGACTCATGTGAGTGTCATAATTGAAGCAGGAACATATGGTGAATTTTTCATAAATGGCGAGCCTGCTGGGCTTATTCCTATTGAGGATACTAACATACCAAAGGGAGATTTTGGTTCCAATGATTGTTACCAATCTGGAGCAGACTGTGATGAATTATTCATCGGCAAAATGGGTGCCGGTTGTGATTGTAATTACTTTAATGGTATGATTGACAATGTGACAATAAGTAACTCAACGGAGTCGACATCTTGGCAATTCCCTGAAGGAGAAGGAAGTATAACCAGTGACGTATATCAAAATAGGACTGGTGAAATTGACGGCGCATCATGGGTTATGCCTGACGGGACTATCGTTGCTCAAGCAATAGAATTATTCAACGAGCAAG
>JAQXFJ010000283.1 GCA_029250385.1 Candidatus Poseidoniaceae archaeon
AAAAATGTGCATATTATACGCATCGTCACCGTAGATTTTCCATCTGTTGCCGAAGTCTTTCCTAATCCAAGTTACCTGTTTTGGTTCTAGCCATTCTGTGTATTTTGGCCAATGATGGTCATCCAAATCAATGCTCTTTGGAGAAAATATGTTGCAAAGTAGAACCAACCAATCATGTTCGCAGTCAGGTTCGGAAAGGCCGCTCATCAACTTGAGTGCAACCCTAAACATCTCTGGTTCCTTAATTTCGATATCAAGTACTGAATGAGGCACTTGATAAATTGAGTCTAACACCCAGGGTTTGCATAATTCGCATAAAATCAAATCTGGCTCTTCACATAAGTCTAGAACGCTGATGTGAGCATCACAACTTTCACAATTTCTATTTATTATTCCTTCTGACATTTCCCGTAACCTGTAGTATAGGATTTTCACCTAATCAAATATTTTTAGCGCAATATCTAGCGGCTTGACAATAAAAAAATCAACTCACTATTAATGTTAATTAGTGAATTATAGATTTTTCAATTCGTGGAGTATTGTGGGTGAATTTGGGCAGGTTTTTTGATTGCTTTTTGTTAAAAAAACCGCCAAATTCCGGGGATGTTTTTTCCGCCCCACCTATAGTGTAGGAATTGTTTAAGAAATTAAGTAATTAGAGTCCAGTACCTTGTTTATCCAATCATTTTGAGGCGATTTAGTTTCTTGGTGTGAAAAGTGTTCAATAAATTCTTCGTGATTAGTGAGAAATTCTTCGGTTAAAATATCAGAATTTAATTCGATTATTCGCTTCAAGTGCACATCAAGGGGGTCCTGATGAAGTTCTACAAACGTTCGATTTACAATCTCTCTAAGTGTCTCTACATGACATGGATGTACTCCAAAGGAGTCATGAATTGTCCATATATCTTCAATTCCATGTTTATTTAGTTCAAGTATAACATTCTGCATGTGTAATGCATCGAAGGAATGAATGAAATTTGGCACCATACCTAGAATAATTTCGTCACTCAAATTATATAATTTAGCGATTGATTGCTTCAAACTGTCTAGTTTTGAATGATCTAATTTCATATCATTACCAGTATTTAATGCAAATCGGTGGTCGTTTTTCTTGCCATCATGCGTGCGTTTCTTGGTTAATTCAATAAATCTAGCATAATAATGATTTTTTGCTTCTTTCTTTTCTTCTTCATCTTTTGAACGCAGAGTAATATTCCTTAAGCACATCAGTACTAAATTCTTTAAATTTCTAATAGACTGTGACTGATTTACTTGTTTCTTAATTTTTGAAAGTTCAATAATTTTGAACCTTTGATTTTTTACCCTATCCTTCAATTCCTTTTTCAATGTTTTACTGTTAATAATAAATTGCTCAATTGCATCTTCTCCGGGGTCAACATAGCTTTTCGGGAGGATCGCTGTCGGCAGCATTGCCTGTCCGCGATTATTGTCTAGTTTCCATTTGATATAGCGTACGATTGAGGATTGTGTTGAGGCTTGCCAAGAGAAATATAATTTGTTTTTCCATTTTTCAACAAGTAGTTTCTTGACCGCTTCTTGTCTTGCTGATTTATTCAATTTAGCATATGGAAGACCATTTTCTGAAAGTATTTGTTTCAACTCATTGGAGTTATACTCATCTATTTTTTTAA
>JAQXFJ010000284.1 GCA_029250385.1 Candidatus Poseidoniaceae archaeon
AAAAGAAAATCCCACAGTAGGGGCTCAGGTGGCTAAAGCTTTTCTAATGCCTTGGACAAATAGACCTTGATTAATTTCTTGGTTTCTTTTTCTTCCGTTTGTTACTCGGAGTTACACGCTTTTTAGTGACTTCCTTTGGTAATTCTGGATTTGGATTATCTCCTAGGCGACCTTCTTTCCATGCTTGTCTTCTCTCCCGAGGTGTTTTTGGTTCAAAGTGTTCCAAATTCGGTGGCTCATGCAGATAAATTCGTTTGATGTCTTGTGCCTCTACAGTTCCTTTCAAAGTTCTACCAGTTCCGGTGTGAATTGCTCTGATGCGCCAAACTTCCTCAGCATAATCCATCATTGTCCCTGCAGAGAATTTAGTTCCATAGTCGACTAACATAGAGGTTGAATCTGAAAATTCTCCCCTGGTCATGGTAATTTTGACCCGAACCATATCAGTTCTAAGTGCCGAGATAATCGATGCCTCAGTAGCGATGATAGATTTCTTTTTTCGCCCAGATTTGTCGATTATCTGATTGACACTCCAAAGCATCTCTTCATCTTGGAACACATCACCTAACAGGAATACCTCATCATCATCGATATCTAATTCAACCCTTTTGGAGTTGGGCCCATCTGTTAATATGAAGGGTATTTTTATCGATAATGGTTCACGAATTTGAAGATTGTAAACATAATCACACTCGATACACTTGACTAGTAAGTCTTTACCAGTTCCAACAGCCTTTTCTTTTAGTACCTGATGTTCTGTATATTCATCACATTCACTGCACACAGTCACATTTTCAACAACTTCTTCAGAGTCGTCTTCTGCTATGTCATCAGTCATGCTATCGACTCTCCCACAGCCCATTAGGTTTCAAGTAATCGCATGAAATATTTTGATACGAGAGTTCTTGAGAGGTGTGCTACAGGGGTAATCATGAGCGAAGTTGCTGATACGACACCTAGTCGTAAAGAGTTGCTCAGTCATTTACTTTCCAAGGTTAGCGAACTACCGCGGGACGAGCCATTAATTGCTGCTAACATCAATGAGCAGTTGCAACACATGGGTCTCTCAACGTGGTCATTATCAGCCATAAGAAGAATTAGAGATACAGTATATCGAGTAAATCCAAAGAGTATACTGGAAGTTGGTGGAGCTATAGGTCATCGTACAGCATGGTTGTTGGATTTATTTGAACAACACAACCAACCTGAGAGATTTGATATTGTTGAGCAAGGCAACAAATTTGCCGTAATAATAAAACGTTTAGTAGACAGATATGAGGCTCCTTCATGGACCAATATCGTGGTTGGCGAGTTTTCTACTCTATCTGCAGAGTCAATTGCTTGGAAAGCAGCAACTATTTCGGGCTTACAAGAGGGTGAATCTCCTCTCGCACAAAGTTATGATGTAATTATTGTGGACGAAAAATTATCTAATTTAGCCAGTTACATGGAGAATTCTTTGCAGTTATTATCAAAGAATGGGATTCTCTTGACTACAGAACCACCAGTGCCATCTGGAGATGTGGACGAGAATGATAAACAAATGATGGCAATGGTTGATGGATTTAACGCATGGATCGAACTTATAAAAAATTCACAAAGTGATTATCATATTGCGTTTTGCCCGGTATTTGAAGCGACAATTGTAGCATTCTTGCCCAAGTGATCATGCGAAACTGTCCAAAAGATTAGCGATTTGTATCATCCCATAGCCATAGTCATCATCATGCCCATCTTGAGTTGGTAATGGTTTTGCAGTATCCATTAATGCTTGCTTTATCTGTATTACAGTATCTTCTGAGGCTTGTCCACCATTAGTGCCTAGTTCAGGATTTTGCTCGAGTAATAATGCAATTGCTCCAGTCACGTAGACAGTTGCAGCACTGGTGCCATCAACTAATTGCCAAGTGCCTCGATTGTTGATTACTGGAACAGACTCGGCTGGAGCCACAATTTCTGGCTTTTCATGCGGTTGATTTCTTGGTAGTATTAGTGGGAATAAGTTGCCGTTATTGTCGCCTGTAGATGATCCATCCCAGTGTTCGCCAGTTTGGGTTGTTCCACCAACCGAGATTACTAGTCGTTCACTGGAAGGATGCGCCACGTCACCATCGTCATTAGTGCCTCCATCATTTCCAGCCGCAGCAATCACGACGATTCCTAAATCGATAGCATCACTTGCTGCGTCAGAAGAATCTCTTCCAGAAAAAGGATTGAACGGAATTAGTCCCGGTGCTCCACCAAGTGATAATGAGATTATTTGTACACCTTGGTCCACGCACCAATCGATTGCTTCTGCAACTACTGAATCTTCTCCACTGCCATTTTCTGACAATGCTTTAGCAACTACCAAATCAACATTTGGCGCAACACCTTCAATATACCCGTCTCCTACTAGGATTCCAGCCATACTAGTGCCGTGTCCTTGGTCATCATAAGGAGACGTTTGACTGCTGACAAAATCTCGCCATGCCACTAAATTAACGCCAGACAAATCAGGGTGGCTAGTATCTATTCCAGAGTCAACAATACATACTTTTACTCCAGTTCCATCACCTCCAACTTCATCGATTTGAACTAGTTCTTGATAGACAGATTGAGCCTCCAAGGCTTCGGAAGTTGGTCGTATTCCAAATGGATTCTCTTCAATCACTAAAGCAATTAAGTATCCAGTTGCTAAAATCACGGTTATGCCTAGTAATATACCTATTATTGGCCTAAGTGACTCATTATGCGATAGCAGAGTTGCCTCTGGTATTTCATCAAAAGATTGGTTGTCACTAGTTGATTCCATAACTATCAACTGAATGCTTCAACTGCTTCACAAAATGTATCAGCGAAAAGTTTGGCTTCTTCTTCAGTATTGTAAAAGTAGGCTGAAGCCCGAAGTGAACCGTTTTCAATACCTCGTGAATTAAACCAAGAATGTACGCAATGCTGACCACTTCTTACCATTACTCCCGCAGCTTCATCAAGCAACAGTGCGATGTCGTGTGATGGTAAGTCGCCCATTAGTATTGAACAAATACCGCCTCTCTTACTAGCATCTTCTGGCCCAATTATTTCAATCGGTTCAAGATGTTTAATTCGTTCGGTAATTATTGCGTTTAACTTGATTTCATGTTCATGGACATCATCCATATTCAATTCACTCAGATACTCAATAGCCTTGCCGCTAGCAATCATGCCGGCAAAGTTGCCTAGTCCACCTTCAAACCTTGCTGGCGGTGCAGCCCATTTAACCGAGTCATAATGAGCTGTTTCCACGGTTTGTCCTCCAGATTGAATCGATCTTAGATCGTCAAGTAATTCATACCTGCCCCATAGCCCACCCATGCCGGACGGGCCACACATTTTGTGAATCGAAAACGACAGGAAATCAATGTCTAATGCCTGTACATCAACATTCATGTGTGGTGCGGATTGTGCTCCATCAACAGCAATCAATGCGTCATAGCGATGGGTGATCTCAGCTATTTTTGCAATCGGTATATCGATACCATCTAAGTTTCCTACATGGCTAAGCGAGACCATCTTCAATCGTTCACCATGGTCGTCGCATAGTTGTTCAAAATTTTCCAGATTAAACGTATTATCTTCATTGGACTTGACTACAACGTGTTCAATGCCTTGTTCTTCCGCAAGTTGCAACCATGGTACTAGGTTTGAATTGTGTTCACGGTCACCGGTGATTATCACATCTCCTGGCTGCCAAGTTATCCCCTTGGCGATTTGATTAATCGAATGAGTAGTATTACGGCTGAAAACAACCTCATTAACCGATTTAGCGTTGATGAAATCAGCAACTGACTTCCGAGAGTTAGAAACTAATCTGGATACCTGGGTGCCATAACGGTGAACTGAACGACCGCCACAACCAGGG
>JAQXFJ010000333.1 GCA_029250385.1 Candidatus Poseidoniaceae archaeon
CATGTCTGTCAGTTAACCCCTTACGCGTACCGTCTTTGAACTATACCATTACTAGTCAAATTGTCGATGGAGACTAGACCAACCATATTGTCGTTAAACAACAGTTTATATTCAAACTAACTCACATGTAGATATACTGGTGGAAACTAACGGAGATACAGCGCTACTGCCAATGATAACAGATACATCATCATAGCACCAAGTTTAAGTAAGACCGGAATACACTAGTTAACAAGGAGTTGAGTAGATGGTAAATAACAAAACAAGTTCGAGCAATCAGGATGCAGATAACAGATCAGCAAGTGAATATGGATTGATTGACCCAAGCAGACGAGTACTGGATGGGCATACCAAACCATGTGAGGAATGTGGCGCAGTTGATTGGCAATTAGATCATTCGAGGGGCGAAATAGTTTGTAACTCATGCGGTCTAGTCGTTGAAGAAAACGTGATTGACCCTGGCGCAGAATGGACCAACAGAGACAAATCTGAAGACCGCTCAAGAGTCGGACAACCCTTAACCTACACTTTAGCTGACAAGGGACTCAATACCAGTATTGATGTTAGAGACTTGAACACCGGGTCTGCTGGAAGACATGGAATAAGTTCCCAAGCGCGCAGAGAGTGGCGCCGCCGACGAGTAATTGATGAGAGGTCCAAAACCCGTAAGAGCCGAGAACGCAACCTAGTGAAGGCTAACCAAATGATTCGAGACCGGTCTGACTTGCCCAAATCATTGCAAGAAGAAACTGCTAGACTGTACCGAAGACTCAGCGGCGAAGGTTTCGTAACCGGAAGATCAATTGCTGGTGTAGCTGCTGCTTGCACATACCTAGTGGCAAGAGAAGAAAATCTACCAAGGCAGATTCCAGAAATTTCGGAAAGTTACAACATTACCGAAAAAGAGCTGTCAAGACTTATTAGACAGGTATCGAGGAAATTAAATCTCCACAAGATTACTTCCCCTAATGAGTACTTTGACAAATTTATCTCTGATTTACAACTTCCACCAAACATCTTTACCCAAGTAAATCACTTGTGGTCCAAGATACAGCCCCACGAAGACATTTGGCAAGGTAAGAAACCGATGGGAGTCGCTGCTGCACTGATATACAAAGCCGCATCTGAATCTGGAACTTCAAGAACTCAATCCGATATCTGCAAAGTAGCCAACGTATCAGAAGTGACCTTGAGAGGATTACTACGAATATTCGACGGATTGTTATCCCAACTTGGGGAAGCATCCAAGCAATGAGACCCTAAAATTCAAGAAGCCCTCTCAACTGGGTTGAATATGGGTTTCAAGGCAAAAGCCAGAAAACATCGAAAAGATGACGGCTCTGATAAAAAAGACCAGAAAAAAAGCCGTGACCAAGGCGAATTACCCTGCGGGATAAATTCCTGTGGAAAGTTCGCTGACAAGTCAATGGGCGGCAGATCTCTATCTCTAGACAATGCTATGGACATGTGGGGCCAGGGTAAATTTACTGCGGCCAAAGGCCGTGTAAGAGTCTGTAAATCCTGTTACCGTGCTTGGAAAAAGGAAAATAAAAACGAAGATGCCTACTGATTTCACTTTCACTTCTATCTTAGGGGTGTGAGAAAAGTAGGTGTACCCCCGGCTATCATTAACAAAGTATGTCAAGTGGAATAGTAGTACGCAGCATGATCTTGTCTGCAGGTTATGTTGTTGCATTGGATGATGGAATGATTAGCTGGAGACCTAACTTTGGTCGAAGAACCAATTACCGGATGCAATATCCAGCATCGGTTCTTTTGGGAATGAAAGGCCCTACGGGTAATTGTGAATCAATAGTGATTGGTGACATCAGAGGTAATGTGATTCGTCTAAGTTTACCTCGCTTAGAACTACTTGATGCCTATGAAACTTCTATTGCAGTGGTTAGATCACTATGCAGAGTAAGTTCAACCTCTGACAAAATATTAGTCGGCAATGAAACAGGTGACGTATGGTTAGTTGGTAGAGATGTGCCAGACGAATGCGTTATGTTGTTTAACCACGAAGATAGTATC
>JAQXFJ010000342.1 GCA_029250385.1 Candidatus Poseidoniaceae archaeon
AAAAATTTTCAAAAAATACCCCTTTTTCTGATGTAGACATAATAGCATTTTGTTGCTTTACACCGCGACACCTCATACAACCATGAGCTGCTTCGATTATCACAGCACATCCAAGAGGCTTGAGATGAGTTTCTAAATCATCCGCGATACTTTTGGTAATACGCTCTTGATTTTGTAACCTACGAGCGTGTAATTCTACTATCCTTGATAGTTTAGATATCCCAACAATACGATCTACTGGTATGTATGCAACATGTGCTTTTCCGTTGAAGGGTTGTAAATGATGCTCACAAGTTGAATGAAATTCAATATCCTTTAGCAAAACAATACCATCATAACCCTCACCATTGAAAGTGGAGCTAAGAATTTCCTCCGGACTCATTTCATAACCAGCGAATATTTCTGACCATGAATCGATAACTCTAGTGGGAGTATTAAACAAACCTTCCCGCTCTACATCATCCTCGAGGTAACCTAGGAGTGTCTTAACAGCTAATATTGCATCATCTCTAGTTGTTCTCATAGTCACACTCTCCCATTTCGTAAATCAATTTCATCTAACTGATCAAGTAACTTTCTACAAGCAGTTCTGACCGCGTCAGCCACACTGATGAATTTTTTCTCATCTCCAACATGGCGTTTCAAGTCATTGAGGACTTCAGCAGGCATGTCGAGTGAAATTTTAGGCATAATCTTTCCAAGTTTGATTACAATATAAGTATTACTATAGGAATACTATGAGAATACTAATGCGAATTTATTGTATATTATTATGAAAATAATAGCGAATGTTGAAGAAGCGCCACGAATACAGTAGGAATGATGAAGGCTATCAGTAAGGCGGAAGAGGCACTTAATTTGCTACATACAATCAGGAATAATTCTGGTGAAATGGATACTGTTGGTCTTTCAGACTCCAATATAATGCAGTTTTGTAATTCAGACCCTAATCTCCTAGACGCAATCCATGAAGCACTATCTATGCACAATGACCTGTATAATCGTCTTGGAGCCGAAATCATGCTACAGGATGAGCAATCTTTAGTTGAATCACTACAAGCAGACTATGTAAACTTCTATGCGCCAGCTACAGTCAATCCATATGTCGCTCTCGCAGCTAGAGGGCCTTGGATAATCTCATCTCACGGTGCAGTAATACACGACAACGGCGGTTATGGTATGCTAGGTGCTGGACATGGTCCATCAGCTGTCATTAGCGCAATGTCCCAAAATTGGGTAATGGCCAATGTAATGACTCCATCATTTAGCCATAGTAGGTTGGCAGAATCACTCAAAGCAGAATTAGGCCACACCAGAGGTCACTGTCCGTTCACCAAGTTTATTTGCATGAATAGTGGTTCTGAGTCAATGACCGTGGCGCTAAGAATTGCTGATATTAACGCTAATAATCATACTGGTCCCGGTGGAAAATATGAAGGGTATCCGATCAAAATGGTTTCAGTAGAGCGTAGTTTTCATGGACGTACAGACCGACCTGCACAAATTTCACATTCATGTAAAAATGGCTACGATAAAAATCTTGCAACTTTCCAAAATCGTGATAATCTAATATTAGTGCCAGCAAACGATCCGAAGGCTCTTGAAGCAATATTCCAGCGTTCAATTGATGAGAAATTCTTTATTGAATTAGTGGCAATTGAGCCAATTCAAGGTGAGGGAAATCCCGGTTTGTGCGTCTCTCGTGAATTTTACGACGCTGCAAGGAGACTTACCAACCAACATGGTTCGATGTTACTAGTAGATTCAATCCAAGCAGGAATAAGAGGCCAAGGTTGCCTATCTGTTATTGACTATGATGGATTTCAAGACGCCGAAGTGCCTGATTTAGAAACATGGTCTAAAGCTATCAACGCTGGACAATATCCACTTTCAGTGTTGGGAATGAACGAAAGGTCTGCTTCCATGTATGTAGTAGGAATTTATGGCAATACCATGACCACTAATCCTAGAGCGCTGGAAACTGCTGTAGCAGTGTTAGAACAAGTTACTCCGGAATTAAGGCAGAACATCAAAGATAGAGGCAAGGAATTTGTCGATAAATTAAAACTATTGGCAGATGAATTACCTGGCACAATCACCAAAGTCCAAGGAACGGGACTGTTACTTAGCGCCGAATTAGAACCTAGCAAATTTCCAGTGGTAGGTTTTGATGCAGTTGAACCTTGGTGCAGAAGAAGAGGATTAGGAGTTATCCATGGCGGACACAACGCTTTGCGGTTCACGCCCCATTTCAAAATCACTTCAGAAGAAATTGATTTGATTATTGACATCGTTAGAGATGCACTAGTTGCATTCTCATGACAAGGTTGTGACAATATCTTCTCTCTTAAACTGCTTTGCAGCATACAAGGCTGCTAATACTGCATACAACACAGATGTTGATGACCAGATTAATACATGCTCTACTATCACTCTATCAAGTAATAATTCTCTTAACGCTAATAGAACATTAATCACAGGAATAGAAAACCAAAAAGATTCGATTCCGTCTAAATTTATTACTTGAGTAAACAATGCTGGGAATATTATCAATATAATCGCAGGGCCAAGAATAGAACCCGCTTCTTTAACACTGTGAGAGCGCATGGCTAAGGCTAATTCCAAGGCAACTACCATGATAGCAAATAACATGATTGAAGCAATAATTAAGATAATAGCTCCGAATGACAAATCAGGAATTCCAATAAAGTCCGAGGTGGCCAAATATCCGATGGCAAATAACAATCCAACTATCTGAAGCATAACTCCAACACCAGTAATCGATGCGACGCCGAGCCATTTACCCATTAACAACTCATTTCGTGTACATGGCAGTCCTAACAACGCCTCCAATGTGCCACGCTCCCGTTCCCCTGCGGTCATATCAATTGAAGGCTGTATCGCACTAGAGAATGTCCAAATGGCTAAAACCAATGGTATGAACAATGATAAAATCAAACCAGCCTGTTCGCCTTCTGTTGCCACATCTGATTTTGATATGTCGCCGTCGTATCTTAGCGGGTTTAAAGTGGATTCAACATCGAGGCCACCATCCAATATTTTTAGTTCAGTAAGGTTTGCTTCCCAATTAATTAACGAATCAACAATTCGACTTCTCGCTTCGGACGATCCTTCAGAAGTAGACAAATATATTATTGAGTAATACCAAATATCTCCTGATTGATTTAATCTCAACACGGCATCTATTTCCATATTTCGTACCCGGTTAAAATCATCTCCGGGGATTGATAGGGATTCATTAAACGTGACATTAGTGAAAGTAATTTCAGTAGTAGAATAATTAAATTGTTGAATCAATTGGTCAGGAAATTGATTACCTTGAACTTCAATTTCAATGATACGCGAATCTAATTCAGCTGCTTCTGACTCTAACAAAATTGGAAATACAATAAACAATACAGGGAACATTAGTATG
>JAQXFJ010000343.1 GCA_029250385.1 Candidatus Poseidoniaceae archaeon
CCTCTATAGAACAATTTATTGAGAGTTTGTACTCAACTAGACTCCATAGCGAAGCAAAATCGGTGATCGACACATCAGAACCTGGTAACTGCACCCTTAGTATCCAGAGAGTTGAGAGAAACCTGATGGTCATGGATCATTATCGTGGAGGAATGACAATAGTTGGACTCTTGGATAATGGACCTTACACTGTCGCAGTATTGTTTGAACCTGAGTACAACGAGATTATAGAAAATTCAGCCGGTAAAATAGCCCACTTTAACGGAAAATTACATGATTGGTCTAGTGGCCTTAGGCAGGCTAAATTGAAGGGCACCGACTTACAAATAAAGTAAGTTCATTTCAAAGAGCGCGCTATTACTATTCTCTGTACTTCTTGAGTTCCTTCATAAATTTGAGTAATTTTAGCATCTCTAAAGAATCTTTCAACTGGGAATTCCTTGGTATATCCATAACCACCAAGCACTTGTATCGCTCTTTCTGAGACCCACATTGCTGTATCACCAGCATATAGTTTAGCCATGCTAGCCTCTTGAGTATGTCGTCGACCACCGTTTTCATAGTGTTCTTGCTTAGCCCAAGATGCTCGATACACTAGTTGTCTAGCGGCTTCGATTCTTGTTGCCATATCTGCCAAATAAGACATTATCATTTGGTGATGAGCTATTGGTTTACCAAATGCTTCTCTCTCATGAGCATAATTAAGCGCAGATTCGTAAGCCCCTTGAGCGATTCCTAATGCTTGGGCTGCAATACCAATTCTGCTGTTATCCAAAGCATTCATAGCAATAGGAAATCCATTGCCAATACCCTTCAAGACGTTTTCAACTGGCACCTTACAGTCATTGAGTACTAATGTACAGGTGTCAGATGACCTAATTCCCAACTTATCCTCTTTCTTGCCAACGGTAAATCCGTCGAAGGTTGATTCCACAATAAATGCAGTTGTTCCGCCATGCCTTTTAACTCCATAATCGGGATGGTCAACATCCTTGGCAAATAGAACCAATATTTTGGCTTGAGCACCGTTAGTAACCCACATCTTTTCTCCGTTCAAAATGAAGTGTGAACCGTCTTCGGATAGTTTAGCCTTGCAAATCATTGCTGCTGCATCAGTACCAGCACCTGCCTCAGATAGTGAGTAAGCACCCACTTCACCAGCTGCAAGCCTTGGTAAATACTTTGATTTCTGGTGTTCATCACCGTGTAGAGAGATTGTTTTGGCACAAAGGCCAACATGTACACAAAACATAACTCCGAAGGATGGATCAACCCTTGAAAGCTCTTCTACGATTATTGATTCGGAGATATCATCGACTGGAGAACCCCCATAATCCTCAGGAATAGTAACTCCTTGGAGACCGTATTCTAGAAATTGTTGCCATTCTTCTGATGGTGGTTGTTGGTTACTGTCTCTATGTTCGACTGTAGGTGCCAAAACCGTTTCGGCAAAATCCCTTACGAGTTCTCTAATCATCTGTTGTTCGTCGCTTTCTGCGTAATTCATGACTCTCCCTAACATATCCAAAAGGCCAACTCACTTAACCCGTTTGCTTAGTGAAAAAGGGTATTTTTCCCAAATTGTTCATATATGATGCCCATGAGCCGCGGTTAGGAGGAATCATTTTGGATGAAGAAACCGTTGAATTTAACGTAGCACACAATAGAAAATACTCTACCGAGCACCTATGGTATCAAGAAAAAGATGACCGCTTGATGATCGGCGTGAGTGAATTCCTGAAATTAGAGATAGGAGAAGTACTGAGAATAATTTTACCACAAGCTGAGACTGAGGTTGATGAAGGCGATGGCATGTTCTCAATATGGACTGCTGAAGAAAAGAAGCCTTTCGCCGCCCCATTCTCCGGCCTGATAGCGGAAGTTAATGGAGAAGTAGAAATCAATCCAGATTTGGCTAATGATTCTGCCTATGACCTGGGTTGGATCATCATCCTAGAGCCCCATAATTTGGATCTAGAATTACTATTAGACCCTGATGAATATGTTGAATATCTCGCAGAGCTTTGATGGTAAAGGTGACCATCATGAGGGAAATTGAGATTCTAAAAGAGAGTTTAGTCAACGCTCCAATTATTTGGAAAGGCGATTATCCATATTTCATCCATCCAATTACTGATGGAGTTCCTAGATTAGAACCAGAAGTTCTCAAAGCGGTTATTGAACTCTCAATCCCCCTAATAGATTGGGGAAGTGTCGATATGATTCTTGGAATTGAGGCGATGGGTCTTCCTTTGATGGCGCCACTCTCAATGCGGACTGGAATCCCAATGGTGATTGGGCGAAAACGGCAATATGGCCTTGAAGGGGAAATTGAAATTAATCAAGAAACTGGCTATTCCAAAGGAAGCATATTCCTCAATGATATCAAACAAGGTGAAAATTTAGTAATAATAGATGATGTATTATCCACAGGTGGAACTATTAGATCCGTTATTGAAGGGGTTAAGAAAACAGGAGCAATAATTCAAAACATAGTCGTTGTTGTTGAAAAAGGACCTGGTATGGCAACTCTTCAGAAGGATTATCCAGAGATAAGGTTTGATTCCTTGGTAAAATTAGAAATGGATGGCGAAAAAGTCGTCATTCTCGATCGAGGAAGTGATTAATTGGACCTATCTAGACATGACTTTAAACTAAATGATTTAGTCGACAAAATAAAATTAAATGACAACCGGTTAATTGCCTTACAAGTCCCTGAAGGACTAAAAATGCAAGCTCTTGAAATGATGGATGAAATAGAAACCGAAACCAGTGCAAAAGTGATTTTAGCTGCAGACCCGTGTTATGGTGCTTGTGATTTAGTACACGATAAAATGCAAATGATGGGCGTTGAATTAGTAGCTCACATGGGACATTCCCAAATGAACATAGATTCAGGTATGCCAACAGAATTTATCGATGTAACTTACGATGGTGACCCTGAATTGAAACCTGTAATACCTACTCTAAACAAACATCTTGCTATGGCGAGAGAAAGAATGGCAAGTCAGCAAGATAATACTATTCTCTCAGAAGCAGAAGCACAAGAAAAATTCATGGATGCAGTCGGTAGAATGGCACCGCTAACCGATACAAAACTAGGCTTAGTTGGATCGATACAGCACTTACACCTACTGCCAGATTTCCACGATAGACTTGAAGCTGCAGGGTATGACGTAACTATTCCAATTGGTGGAGC
>JAQXFJ010000348.1 GCA_029250385.1 Candidatus Poseidoniaceae archaeon
CTCTTCGATAATATCGTATGGATACTTAGTAGCCATTGCCCTTAGAGCGGCCTCACTTTGGATTTGCACATAATTTTCGTAATCATCCACTTCGAAAAGAGCCTCTGCTGCATCAAATACTCGCCACACAACTACGGCAGCAATATCAATTGGATTTGCGTTAACATCGTTAACTTTCAATTTTGCCGATTCAAAATTTCTAATTCTAAAGATAACCTTGGTTTTCTCATATAGTGGATTGACAAACCAACGGAACCCTTCGGTTTTTACTGAACCAACATATTTACCAAAGAATTGGCATACTGCGGCTTCGTTTGGATTGATTACCACATAAGAATTCCACATAACAAACCATAGAATCGAAATAATTAATTGGAGAAGGACCCCAAGCGCAACGCCGATTGGTCCTGCTGCATAAAACGCAAAACATACTAGCCCAATTACTGGAACTACTATCAGGTGAATAAGTATCCCTAGCCAACCACTTAAGGATTTAATTTCTATATCTCTAAATTGTATTTCATTCATTGCTGCGGTTTGGGTTTCCATTGTTTCACCATTTGATACCAGCCGAGACACTGGTATAATAGTATCTATATGATATCACTACAATATCAAAACTTTAGCGAATATTACTCTGGTTGAGAATAAGACCACAATTTAGTAGTCACCAAAGCCATTACCACTATTTTGGCAAAGTCCCAAATCAAGAATGGTTCAACTCCCCATTCAAATGCTTGAGCCATGTCAACGCCGTAAGATTCAGCTAGCCAAACAGTACCAATGAGATAGACTGGCAACATTGCCAATGTCCAGCAGACTATCTGGGCTTTTAGATCTGCAACTCCGGCTGTTCTGGAACGGTCTAATCCTTCAGCAATTAGCGCTGAAGCAATCGGGAAGGAGATTAGATAACCGCCGCTAGCAATCAATTTACCGCTATCAAATAGCATATCGCCACCTTCAGCAAATACTGGAGCACCGATTGCACCGACTAAAAGATATAGGCAACCAGAAAAGAAAGCATCATTTCTTCGCAAATATACTCCTGTTGCTAAGACTGCAAAGGTTTGGAAGGTGTAAGGCACTGGAGTCCAAGGTACTGTAAAGGCAATTTGTGCACACAGAGCAGTCAGTCCAGCAAAAAAGGAAATCGAAATTGCTCTTTCTAAAATTGTTGACTCTTTGGCAGAAAGGGCTTGGTGCCATGTCTGGGGTTTGTTCCAATTGAATTCACTGAACATATAGGTTGCTTGAATTGGCGGTTTTTAGTGATTCAGTATAGATTGAGGAATGGGAGGTTGCCATTTTCCTGATGATTTACTATGGTCTAATAGGTGCCAATATACCGTCTTTATTGGGACATTCGAGTCCTCTACTAACAAAATCAAATCATCTGTTGCTAACACTGAGGGCAGTTTTTTCCACGCTTGCTTGGCAAGCAATGATAGCGGAAATAACGATAATGCTGGGCCATTTATTGGCAGGCCCCATTTAGTTGCCCACTCGCGCTCGACTAAACTTGCCTCTGCGACTGAATGTCGTACTTTAGCCCAAGAATTACCTTTTCCCGCCTTGGATTTGGTTAACAAAGTATCATTTATTGAACTGTCAAGTATTATTCCCGATTGCTTCAATACGCCCGCCATCCATGGAGCCATATATCCCGCTGGAGCTCTAAACCATGGACGAAATGATTCACCTACTACACTTTTGATTTCTCCGCAGGCCTGGGTTATTGCTGTTTGGAACCCGTCTACGTCTTGTGGCCATGCTGACCATGACCGATGAGTTAAGCCATGACATCCAATGGTGATCCGCTTTGGATAGGATGAAATTAGACTTACTAGCCAATGTCTAAACTCTTCATTTTGTAATGAATCTGCTATTACAAACAAGGTGACTGGGGATTTGTGTGAACTAAACCATTTTTCAAAGCCAATAATTCCTGAGGCCAATTGTTCACTTAATTGATTTGAATCAATCGGCTTTTTAGATCGTGTTGGATGTCCTTGATATTTTGGAATATGTCTTAAATCATCACAGTCAACAGTCAACCAAGTCTTTGTCAACTATCTCCACCTCTGTTGATATCAACTATGTGAATCCGGTGTGGAACCGTTCGCCCACTAATCTCAATACCGATGAATTCTTCAACAGATTCTCCATCCCAAGACTGACAGATGGATGCCGCAGTAGCAAGTCCGGCTTCGTTATGTGGGTGTACAGTTATTTCAATTCTAAAGAATTCTTCTTGAGATGAAAGCCACTGAAAAATGGCATTAACACAGTTAATAGTCACACTTTTTCGACGGTGTGGCGTTCTAACCCAATATCCGAGGTTATAGTTCGAATGAAGTAATTGAAGTTCATCTCCAAGCCCAATTAGCCCGATAAATTCTCGGGATACGTCATCGATTATCGACCAAAAATGAATTTGGCTAGAATTTGTTTGGGCTTCGACATCGTTTAACATATCTCGAATCTGTAATCTTGTTTCTTTACCTTTGTCAAGCCATGGAAGTGCGGAATAAGCCGAATCTGGGTCTTCCTTAATCGCATTTAGAATTGGCGTGAGGGCGCTACGATTTACCGGTATGAGAACAATATTGTCCTCAACAGAAAGTTCCGGTGTTTGATTCATCATTATTCCTCACGATAAATGGGTCATTGCTTTAGCGACATTAGAATCATTTGGATAAGTTATTTGCGCCATTTGTAGCATCCATTGAAGATGTTCTTCTCTACCTAGATAGCGCATTATAGTACCAATATGAGCCAACATGTCGAGATTACCATCCAAATGTGGACCTAGGGTGTCTAATTGTTGTGCTGCTTGAGTCAATTTACCTGTTTTTATCAGTTCCAACATCGTCACTACCTCTCGGTAAACTTGGCGTTCGTCCCAGGCATCCTTTGCCGGCCACGGCCAAATCCTACCATTATGTTGAGGTTCAGGAACATTATTTGACGCAACGACTTTTTGGTTTACATTATCATTTACATCTGGAATATCAGGCACTTCTGGAGTAACAATCGGATTTTCAATAGTGGAGTCGCCCTGCGGGATTTCCGGCACCTCTGGAGTAATATCAACGGACTCGGGAATTTCAGGAACATCGGGGGTAATTGTTGCTGTCTGCTCTAGTTGTTCAACATCAGGAATTTCGGGCACTTCCGGGGTATTGAGTGTCTCTGTGCTGACCGCAGCGGAGAATGGCAGGTCTGGAGTTGCAATTTCTTCTTCGATTATTTGCGGTTGCATATTTTCAGAAGAGGGCCCGACTGAGCCTGAAAGATCTGTATTACTGTCACTATCTACGGTAAATAGTGAACCTTGTCCAGTATGGACTGGCTCTGCCACTTCGTCGAGGGGATTACCAACCGGGACGACAAAATCTATGTGTTTTGAAGGCGCATCATCCTTGGACAATTCGACTTCTCGAGGGGTTTCGTAATCTTGAACCTCAGAAAGTGTTGGACCTGAACTAGAAATAAAATCAAATCCGGCATCTTGGCCGCCATCCTCAACTTCAAATTGGTCAACTTCTACCGTTACGTCTTCGAGAGATAAGACTGCTTCAACCGCGAAGTCATCGTCTTCGTCGTCTGTTTCTTGATTTAGTAGAGTTGTCATAATATCAGATTCTGTCGCTGATGGAGTGGCCATAGGTTGATCCCTTGCAGAGCGATCTAAGTTGTAATAACACAACTTACATTCTTTGGCCCCAATTGGGTTTGGAGTATTGCAATATGGGCAGATGTTTTGTTCGCCAGAAGTATCCTTCTTACGCCACCCAAACAAGTTACCCACCAATATAACGGCCAATGATAGAGTGTTTAAGTGATAGGGTTTCTCGGTCATAATATAATTCATTTGAATCAATACTATCATTTGGTGAAGGCAACTGGTAAGGCCATGGCAAAGAAGGGCTCAGTCCGCAGGATGGATAATTCTCTGCCTGGCTCTAATTTGGAAGCTATTGACATATCTGAAGAAATGCCTCACCAATGGAAACGTGGGCAAGAGCATTTTGACCGCTTTACTAAGTTAATTCGTATCGAATTAGATGATGAAACCGCTATGGTTGAAGAGCGCTGGAAAAAATGGAGTAAGCAACAGTTGGTTTCGGCTGGACTAGCTCTGTTTGAACTATCAGCCCGCACTCAAGGACGGTTCTTTGGGGAACCCATCGTTGTGTTTGAAGAATCTGGCCGAAACAGATTGCCTCAGCATCGGTTCTCACATGGTGATATTGTGTTGATTTCTCGTACTCGCCCGTGGGGTGAAAAGGTGTATGAAGGAATCGTTTTAGATCGAGGGCCAACCAGAGTAAGAGTCGTAGTGAAAGATAAACCAAAAGACGTTAAAAAAGGCCGATGGAGATTGGATAAAGGCGCTAACCGGATTGCTCATGACCGCATGCATGAAGCACTTATTGCCTTCCATTCCACCGAATCTACCGGCGGCACCCCCTTACGAGATTTAATTCTAGGCTCACTTCACGACCCAGTAAGTTCTGCTCAAAGGCCCCCGGAAATTAGTGGCAGAAGTAAAAAACCCAATCTTGGGAAATTATCATCACTAAATGAATCACAACAATTAGCAGTAGAACAATCCATCAATTCGCGATTATCTCTAATTCAGGGACCGCCTGGAACCGGTAAGACATTTACCGCTATTCATCTGCTTAAGCGGCTTGCAGACATGGGAAAAGGTCCAATTTTAGCAAGTGCTGAATCAAATGTTGCGGTTGATAATTTACTCGAGGGTTTGATCGAAAACGGCGTCAATGCGATTAGAATTGGTAAGCCTGTCAAGGTAAGGGAAACACTACGAGATAGTACATTAGACGCATTGATGGATCAACATCACCTGAAAGATGAAATTGAATATATTCGTGAGCAAAATGATGAACTGCGGAAGAGTTTGAATTCACTAAAAGGCAAGGAAAAGGGAATGACTCATCGTGATATTAAAAATAATTTCAAGGAGATACGCCGTTTAGAAGATGATATTGTTACTTCATTGTTAGACGGTGCTGAAGTCATTTGTGCCACGACAATTGGCGCTGGACACCGTATCCTTGGGGACCGTAAATTCCCTATTGTATTAATTGATGAAGCGACGCAAGCTAGCGAACCAAGCGCTTTAGTGCCAATTACTAGAGGATGTAGACAGCTGATTTTGGTTGGAGATCACAAACAGTTACCACCTACCGTGATAAGTGAAAAAGCCGAAAGTGGCGGATTGAATCAATCATTGTTTGAACGGTTAAACAAATGTGGAATTCCTGCTCATATGCTTACTATTCAATACCGAATGCATCCGGTCATAAGGGAATTTCCTAGCGCAAGATTTTATGACAATCGGTTAGATGATGGTTGCCAGCCATCAGACAGACCAACTCCAGCAGGATTATTGTGGCCTGATTGGGATAATCCGTTAGCGTTTATTCCCGTGGACGGAGTTGAACAGCAAGACGAAGAAGGCAGCAGTAGGTCAAATTATGCAGAGGCTGCTAAGGTTTTAGCAATCGTCCAAGGCTTACTTGAACCAGGAGATTTGACAACCCGGGATATTGGCGTCATCACTCCTTACAACGGCCAAGTAAGAGTTTTGGCTGATTTATTTGAACAAGCAGGGGGCAGAAATCAGGGAGATAGATACGAGGGCTTGGAAATCAAAAGCGTGGATGGCTATCAAGGCCGAGAAAAAGAAGTGATTGTATTTTCAACAGTAAGAGCTAACGACACCGGAGAAATCGGTTTTCTAAGTGATAAAAGGCGATTAAATGTCGCTTTATCTAGAGCTAAAAGAGGCCTTATCATAATCGGCAACCCCACCACGCTGCGTCACAATAAAACTTGGAATTCGTGGCTTGAATGGGTCGAGGAGCGTAATCTATTCGCTTGGCACCTATCCCAAGATTAATGCGTAGATTGACAAAGTAAGCCATCAAGGACATTACATGGCCGAAAGCCCAGTTAGTCTTCACCAAGGTGGCGGCACCCTTGCCCAAGTGGTGTTGGCCAGTGCTCCTGAAGGAATGCTCATCGCACCTGTATGGAAGCGTATTGCTGGCTTTATGCTAGATGTATTGTTGATATCTATCGTATTGACATTTCTTACTGGAGGGCAACTAACGCTAAACCTACTTAACTTTGAATTGGTCAAAGGTGGTGCCCAGTACATCATATTTTTTTCCTCCAACTGGGTTATTTTACTAACATCTCACTGGCTGTATTGGAAATATACTGGCCGAGCTTACGGTCGCTCCCTAGGTCAAAGAGCATTCAGAATTGCGATTGTCCATGATGATGGTACCGCACTTGAAAAACATCACTGGAGTCCAAGAGCGGTGTCTAAATTAGTCTATTTGTTACCAATAATTGGCCCCCTATGGTTTGGCATGAGGGATGCC
>JAQXFJ010000360.1 GCA_029250385.1 Candidatus Poseidoniaceae archaeon
CAAAGAAATGGTGCAATATTGGAACGATCATATCGAGGAAGAAAAGCGCAGGTCTGGCAAATAATCGATTGCCTCTTTGGGACATTGCGTGTCCTCTGAAAATTACTCTAACTTTCGCAACTACAATCATTAATCTCCACTACTTGCAAAGAACATGCAGAAATACTTGGCCTTCTTCCTATCCCTGACTTTTGTTCTCGGCTCCATAGCAGGATGCCTAGGTAGTGATGACGGTTCTAATTCTGACAAAGAAGATGACATCGCACAAGACTCGGACAACGAACCAGGAAACTCAACCACTGAGCCTGATGTTTCACCTTATACTATCACTTGCCCAGACGGTACTAACGGGACGCTAGAATGGGGCGTAGAAACTTGTGCTGAGCCCGATATATTCAAGACTGCAGATGTCTCCAATGAAACGGTTAACATCACGCTAGAATGGTACAATATTGCTGCAACTGAATGGGGTAATTATGGCCCTGTTGAAATCTACGTAATAGGTGAAGACCTAGATGCTGCAAAAGATTTGGAAGATGTATACTGTGAACGCCATAAGGCATTGGATGCCAACTGGAATGAAGAGTGGGATTGTGCAAATGAGAACTATCAAATTTTCACAAGGTATGTCGATGAAGGAGGGGCTGCAATCAGTACTTTTAAGCGAACATACCTCGAATATGACTTCATGATGATGATTATGTCTGCTAAGTATCCAGGGCCAAAAGAAGATGACTACAAGCCGGTTACTCTTCACGAATACTTCCATATTTTCCAGCATTCACAGATCAGTGATGAGTGCAGTGGAGACAGTAGAGATACCTGTGAAAGAGACCCAAAGATGGGAGGAAAGGACAAACCTTGGTTCGCAGAAGGTGGAGCTGAGTTCATGGCTCAATCCCTGTATTCTGATCAAGATGGAGTAGGTGAAAACTATCTTCGAGAAGTGATGCAGCGCAAGTTGGAAATGTCCCAGGAAGGATACAATTCTCAAGACGAAAAACTAGATCAACTTGGATTCGATTCTGAAGTTAATGTTTACGATGTTGGCGCTTGGTTCATCGCTTATCTGATTCACAACGAAGGTGAATCCGCTTTCATTGATGGATTCTACGGGGACCTCGATGAGTTAGGTTTTGAGACTGCATTCGAGAATAATTTCAACAAGACCAAGTATGAGTATCTTGCTGAATTTTACACTTTCTTCTCTCAGCCTGCAGAAGATGTGATGGCATTATTCCCTGAACATTCCGATACCGAAGAGCAAACTGAATGATTCTATTAATTCAAAACAAGATGTTCTGAATGTATCGTAATTTGGCTGACATCTTCATAATAGAATCTGTAATTCTTAAACAGAAGTTGGTTTGTACTTTCATCACTATCGAAAATTTTCGCTTTTTGGTTTTTGGGGTGCTGCTTTTTGATGACTGCTATATTTTCACTAATGGCCGTGCGGGGATATTGCGTGCGATGAGTTGGCATATGCAATCACAACCTTGAGGGTTTGTCCGCCCATACATTGATGATGTTTCGAATGAACGTTGATTTATGTGGGATGTCATTGTATTTGCGTTGATTTTTGCTCTTTTGCTTGGCTTAAAGGTCTGGCTAACATACAAAAACGGAGAATTAGGCAAATTTATTGGTTTCATGAAAGTAGCAGTAAAGGCAAATGACGACCTCTTTGATGGCGATACCAAAACCTTCGTTGTCGCCACCAACGGGGTCGAACGTAAAGTTCAGGTCAAGACCGTTAAGGATGCTCTCAACAACATCTTTGCATCGTCTTCCACTTTGAGCATGCTTTATTTTGGCCCGCAACGTGATGCTGGCCTTCATCTTGAATATTCTATTTACAGCAAGGACGGGGATGACTTCATGAGGTTGACAGAAAAAAAAGGCGAGGAGGTCATCAACACTTTGGAATTCAACTTAGACAAAGAGGGACCTGTGCCAGCGATGGATGTGCTCATCAGTCTCGTTAGC
>JAQXFJ010000363.1 GCA_029250385.1 Candidatus Poseidoniaceae archaeon
ACGTGTCGTGTTTACCCACCAAGCTACTTTCTGCATCAACAGCCTTTGCCACATCATCGGCACACAGCCCTGGTCGAAAAAGGACACTTCTAAGGATTCTTGGATCTGTGCCTTGATCACTTTTGGCGAGGGATATCACAACTTCCATCACACCTTCCAAGCAGACTATCGTAACGGTCACAAATGGTACCATTGGGACCCTTCCAAATGGCTGATTAAATCTGCCTCATGGGTTGGGCTAACTAGCAATTTACACAAGATACCTGCCAAATCAATTGAAGCACGAAGAATGAAGAGAACCTTCGAGAGAAAAGCAGATGGTAACGTGATTGATAATCAATTCCAAGAAAAATTTTCTGAATGTGTCTCTCAATTGCGCAAGGGATTTACTGATCTACTTGAGCGAAGAAAAGAGTATCGAATGGCTAAGGTTGCTAAAAAATCACAGTCTAAAACCAGTTGGAAATCGGTAAAAGAGGCTCACAAGATTAAAATCAAGCAATGTAAAATGAGAATTGCTAAGGCAAGGATTGAGTTTAAGCTTCTTGTGCAATCAATGCGTTTAGATATTAATACTACCGCACAGGCTGCTTAATACTACATTTATCGCAACTGCAGATAGGTAATTTTGGATAACTAATCATCTTTAGATTACATTTCCGACGCTGCTGCCATTATCGGTGAGAGAACACCATATTCAGCCAGCAAACTAGGGCCACCCGCAAGATAGTACATTGAGCCTAGTCCGTCTCGTGAGTCCTCTGCGCTAGAATTGTTATTGGTTGCACAGTTACCAGTGCAGCCATCGGCAAAAGCCACATAGACGCGCCCCTCACTGTCAATATGTAAATCATTGAAATCCAAAAGATTACGATTTGAGCCGCCAATGTCACGGCAGTCACCTGAGTTCAAACATATTGAACCAATTTGAACTGGGTCATCAGTTACGCGATAAGTATGGAAAATGGGATTGTCATCTAGGGCATTAAGGCTGTAGGTGATGTATAGATGATAGGTCGCATTATTTGGCGCATAGTGAGCGTTACCATCCCATGGACTGCCATCGATATTTGACTCATTGAGCATCTCAGTATTCTCACTACCAAGATAAGTCACGGCAATCCTGCCAGGGTCACCAGCATCGGTTTGTGGAAATACTGTCGAGATAACTCCTGCTGGTGAAATTCGAATGCTCTCTTGTTCCCAAGTCTCGCCCGAATCAGTAGACCTAGACATGTAAACTCCCTCGTCACCGCCAGTCCAGATATGGTAAGCATTTGATTCGGTGTCGGTAGATATCTCTGAATTCTTGCGCGGATAAGGTGTACCGACATCCTCGCCCATGGTGCGTTCAAACCAAGTAAAACCATTATCTTTCGATACGATTACCGATGGAGTCTCAACTCGAGGTGTCACGTAGACGGTCCCATCTGGTGCAGTAGAAATTGCTCCATGCAAACCACCATTGGTAGTTGCTAAGCCAATAATTTGCCCACCTGCTTCGAAAGTTGCACCGCCGTCAAAACT
>JAQXFJ010000011.1 GCA_029250385.1 Candidatus Poseidoniaceae archaeon
TGAATTTGTCCTTTCCGTCATAGTCTTCAGGGTAATGAAGTGCGTAGGTTGCAACCATGTTTTGAACTTCAATCTCGACATCCTTGACATCCCATGTTGAGATTCCAGCACCTCTCAAATCGGAAATCATTCTTTCAATACCGGTGTGGATGTTGTCTTCATTTTTACCACCGGTGCAAACTGCACGGCCGGAGCGGAACATTAGAATGGCTAGTTTTGGATCGGTGACACGGTAAACAACACCAGGGAATTGTTCAGGTTCATACTCACAATTTAGTTGAATTGCGATGTCTGGAAGATCAAGTTCTTCAGCGACCCTTGTGCTTGCTACTACATTTACTACTGTTAGACGTTCTTCATCAGTTGTCATAACTAAAGCGACTTATAAGTGGTATATAAATAGCCGCTTTTCCCTTTGGGCGTTTAGAACTCCGCAGCATCACGCTTTTGTCCAAAATGGGGCGTTTTGAGAGTCATCGATTGATAAACCGGTACTTCCTAAACGAGAAATCAATGTTCTTCCTCCTGCAAGTTCAATGGCATCGCTAGTTTCTTTGGGTTTTTTGGTCAATGCGACCATACAACCGCCACCCCCTGCACCAGTCAATTTTGCGCCCAGGGAACTGGGTGAGGCTGCTTTGATTAAGTTGTCTAATTCAGGGCTAGATACACCGATGCTGCTCAACATCAGTTGATTCTCAGTCATGGTCCGCCCAACTTTGGCAAAATCGCCTTCTTTCAAGGCTTCTATACCTCTTCTGGCGATTTGTCCAATTGTATCGATTTCTTTCATACGTGACGGGTCTTGTTGTAACATATCGGCAACTTTAGCAACTTGTTTTCCTGTCGGAGCATGAATGCCAGTGTTGCCAATAACTAGGAAAATATCCTCGGCTTTATTAGGCGGTGTCATTTCATGAATATGCCACTGTCTAGTCGCGTCTGCCATGGCTAAAGTTCGCTGGTAAAGGTAATCAACACCTTGTTCAATTACATCTGAAATTATTATCCTTCCACCATGCGAACATGTAGAAGAATCCATCGGTGAGGCTCTACCCTGTTGTGCTGCGGCTTCAACACCATGTGCTAAGATAGCGCATTCATCACTATCAACCGAACTTTTACCGATAATATGATACTTTTCTGCTGGTAATTCAAGGGCAAAACTCCCGGGAGAGTTATCATATGGCTCAGATTTGGAAATTGTCGAGCCAAAACCCTCCAACCAATACTGTTGTTGTGTGCCACCAGTTTTGCTGACCCAACGTCCTCTAGCCATGCGGAGTGCAGCAGCGGTAGCTACTGACAATGCTGCTGAAGATCCCAAGCCAGATGCTCTTGGAATGTTCCCCTTGATATGAATTGATAATGCAGGTGCTCCATCTTTCTGAGGCCACAACTTTTCTATCAGGCCCTTGATGTGCGGGTTTCTATTCATGTTTAGGCTGCTGCCATCAAGTAACCATAGATTATTTGGCGACGGTTGAATCTTGACAGATATGCGTTGATCGATAGCTACCGCCACTGCGGGATGCCCGTACACAACTGCGTGTTCACCAAATAGGATACATTTTCCTGGAGCGCTGGCGGTGACAAATTCCATTAGAAACTCCTCTTGTTGAGTGCTTGTAGATATTGCTTATGTTATTGTTTTATGCATGATTATAGACGGTGACTTCAATAGATGTTCCATTCTCCCATAGTTTGTACAGGATAGTCGATAACATGGAACACCCACTCTCGATGAATTACGGACCAATTCCAGGTTGGGCTATTCTCGGGGTTATTGGTTTAGTTTCAATCACCTTTTTTGGCTATCAAGTGGCCAAGGCAACTAGGCTTGTCATGATTGGAAAACCCGACAATCGGTTTGATAATTGGCCTGCTAGAATCAAAGAAGTCGCAACTGGTTGGCTTGGTCAAAAAAAGGTACTGGAAGACAAAGTTGCAGGGGGCATTCACGTCCTAATGTTCTGGGGCTTCCTAATGCTTTCGTCTGATATGTTAGACCTCGCTACAGCAAACTGGTTTTCTCACAATGTACTGCCTGAATTATTACGTGGCCCGTGGAACTTAATGGTGGAAACCGGTTATACAATTGCGTTAATTGGCTGTATGGCGGCATTAACTCGAAGAGTAGTATTTACTCCTGAAAAACTCAAGGGAAAATCACAACTTGAAGGCAACGCAATTCTACTACTCATCATGACAATAACCGTAACTTCATTTTTCGTCGAAGCCGGTGAAGCAGGAGTTTCTTCAACCTACGAGCCAATCGGCGCATGGGTCGCTGATACATTTAATCCATCAACAGATTTGGTAGTCGGTTCGTACTGGGCCCACATGTTGGCTATTGCGACATTCATGTTCTTGATTCCACTTTCAAAACACATGCACTTAGTCATGGCTTTTCCTAATGTATTCTTCCACGACATGCGCCCTATGGCGACAATGGAGCCATTGCAGACTAACGATGAGGGTAAGGCTGTTCTCTTGGATGAATTAGAT
>JAQXFJ010000013.1 GCA_029250385.1 Candidatus Poseidoniaceae archaeon
CTGGCCTACTTCCCTTGATGCAGTAAATGCATCAACCCGTATGATGAACTATCTTGGAGTAGATATTGACAACGGAGTTGCAATGAATCTACTGTTTGGCGGTCAAGGCGATGCAGTACCAACAGGTCTGCTGGCAACCAATGCAGTCGGTGATGAATCACCAACAGCATTCGGTGTGGCAACATTCTTTGGTATGGATGCAGCAACTGCAATGACCGAATACGGACTCACTTCGGACCAATACAACGCTACCGCACAATGGGTTGGCGGCTGGTTAGCCAGTGTGACGCCTCTTCCAATGGTACTACTTGGTGGTACAGGAACAATCACTGCTGAACAATTCGTCAACGTAACACTTGGTGGTGTAGATCCAGTTAATGGCGGCTATCTAACTTACAGCCTAAATTTGGGTGGCGCATGGGGAACACCATTCATGCCGACCTCTCCTCAAGGAACTCCAGTATCTGTTAACGCATCGACTGCCGGAAATTTACTATACGGACCACTTGGTATTACTACAACAACTGGTGCTGGATTATTCCTTTATGGTGAACTATACGGGCAAACTCCACCACTTAATCCGCTGACAATGGCGCCTGGTGCACCAATGACCTGGAATGAGACCACAGTTGGTATGATTTACGATATTGATGCTAATGCTGCTGCGGCTCTGAGAGTTCTCGTGAGAGATGCAGTATACGGCGACTTTGTGCCTAACACTCTCCTGCCTTCCTTTGGTAGTGATGGTGCATACAAGACACAAACAGTTAACCAGTGGCTATTCGGCTGGTTTGACCCAGTTAGCCAAATGGTGGCTGATGACCCAACCGCTCCAGATGCAGGCTGGACAAAACTCGAAACCAACCAAACCTACTACGGCTCTGGTGGCGTATCTACTGGTCCTGCAACAACCTACACAATCTGTACTGGCCACAACTCTGACTGCGACAAGGGTGAGACACTTCTTGAAGACGGCTCAAACGAATTGTCATGGCACAATACCAACATGATGATGGCTACCTTTGGCCTAGTGGGCGTTGAGACTCTAGATGAAACCACTGGCGGATTCCTAACCGGTAATGATGACAAGGTCGATGCTGGTGGCTATGCGATTACCGCAGTCACCTGTAAAGAAGGAACTAGTGAAGTCAAGGACATACCAGTTGATGACTGCACTGCTAGTGTTGATCCAACAACCAGACCAATCACTGCTAAGTTGATCAAGTCATTTACTTTGGTCGATGCAATGGTCCCTGCTTTACCGATTTACTTTGGAACAGAAATCAACATGCAAGCTGAAGAACTATCTGGACTAATTATTGCTGGAGATTCTACTTCTACCTTCTACCTTGACACAAGAGGGCAATTTGATAGAGCAACAGCACCACAGATGTCTGATCTACAACCAAAATTCCAAATCGTTCAATCCTCAACTATTGGTGATGATGATGCAGAAGATATGGAAAGCTCAATTGTAACTAACCAGAAAGCTCTGTCCTACTGGACAAACTTCGATGTTCCAACAGATTACGTTGCTCTGCTACTATATCTTGGTGCACTAACTTGTTTGGTACTTGGAGTCATTGCTCTTGGTAACGAAGAAGACGATGCTAAGGATTACTCAACAGAAGCCACTGAAGAGGCTACTGAAGAG
>JAQXFJ010000033.1 GCA_029250385.1 Candidatus Poseidoniaceae archaeon
CTGTACTCGAGGTGGCAAATGTTTTGGGCACATCTGTATCATTTGCTAGTGCCATTGGGGCCATTATTTGGCACAAAAAGAACAAGCAAATTATCACTGCATTATTTGTTGAGCGTCGTCCCATGTACCTATACAATCATTGGTCCCTCATGAATGATTTGCTAGTAATATCAGTACTAGATACTCTACGAGAGTTCAAAAGGAGATTTGGTCGGGCTAGTTCATGGCATACGGGGCACCGACTGAACAAGAAGTAGACTTGATGTCTCCTAATGCTGAAAATGAGAAATCTCAAGTCGTCGGCCGCCAAATCTGGCGGATAGTCCCATATGCCAAACGCTACCCAAAACGAGTGGTGGCTGGAATTGCCTCCAATGCAATGGCTAGAGTATTTGATTTGATGCCTTTCGTGGCAATAGGCTATGCAATAGATTATTTCACCACAGATAAGATGAGCGGGCCTCAGTTTTTACAAGACTTTGTCACCTTCTTACCCGGGTCTGTAGAAGTTGGTTACGGGACATTAATTTTCTTGGGATTCTTTTTCCTAGCAATATTCCAGGGATTGTCTGAGTATTCATGGCAGACGCTTGGCTACCGAATCCAACACGATTTGCGGATGGATGCAACTCGCTCATTAATTGCCATGGAAGCATCATATTACGATATGCGTCAAACCGGCCAAATAATGTCGGTACTATCTAGTGACGTAAATCAGTTGGAGGATGTAGTTTCAGATTCTTCGACATCAATAATACGGATTGTAATCACGTTCTTTACTGCCTTCACGATTCTGATACTCATGTCATGGAAACTGGCTGCAGTATTATTTGGTCCACTGGTGTTCATTATACCGCTAGTTTACTGGTTTTCAACTAGAGTTCAGCGAAAATACCGCAAACAACGTGAATCTACTGGAGACATTACTGCGGTTTTAGAAAATCTAATTTCAGGTATTTCAGTTGTACAAGCCTACAATGCCCAAGACTGGGAATCAAACAGAGTTAATCGCGAATCTGGTGTGTACCGTGACCAAGCAATAGGTGCTAGTCAAGACCGAAATAGATTCGTTCCAATGATCTACGCCATTGCAGGTATTGCATTTGGCTTGTTAGTCTCAGTTGGTGGTTCACTTGCTGGGGAAGGCGAGATTACCACTGGTGAACTTGTGACCTTCTTACTAATAAGTACAAGAATGACTATGCCACTATTTATCTTTGGAATTCTAATCAACCAACTACAACGAGGCGAAGCTGCTGCACGAAGAGTATTCACTGTAGTAGACCTAGAACCACAAATATTTGACAAACCCGATTCCATTGAAATGGAAGAGGCAATCACATCAGTAGAATTCGATAATGTATATTTCACCTACCCAAATACCTCAGTACCAGTTCTTAGTGGTATTTCGTTCAAAGCTGAAGGCGGAGATTTCCTTGGGGTAATGGGTCACACCGGTGCGGGTAAGACCACGATTCTGAAACTACTCATGCGGTATTACACACCAACTAGCGGAAGAGTGCTAATCAACGGGCGTTCTATTGATGACTATACTCTTGACTCTGTTAGGGACAAAATCGGATTTGTCAGCCAAGAACCATTCTTGTTTTATGGTAGCATCAAGGACAATGTAATTTACAATCAAACCGCTACCGACAAGGAACTAAGACGCGCATTGGAACTTGCCGGAGCCTGGGAGTTTATTCAGGAGTTAGAAGATAAACTCGACACTATGGTTGGTGACCGAGGTGCAAAATTAAGCGGCGGACAACGTGCTAGAGTTTCGTTAGCAAGAGCGTTGCTGAAACAACCATCATTACTCATTCTTGATGAAGCATCAAGTGCCCTAGATGCGGAAACCGAAAGGCGAATTCAAGAGAATCTAATAGCCAGCGGCAGCAACAGAGCTACAATTGCAGTAGCTCACCGGTTAAGCACCATTCGTAACGCCGATGAAATTGTTTGCATGGTTGATGGTGCGGTTGTTGAACGAGGAAAGCACGACGAGCTAGTTGCTGCTGAAGGCGTTTATGCAAGTCAGTGGACAATACAAACCGGTGATATGGCCGGGCTTTGATTAAACTCTTTCAACAATTGGTCTAAGTATTGCAGTCTTTTTAGACCGCTTTTTGACAAACTGCTTATTGCCAAGTATGATGAGCGAGGATACTAATACAAACAACGGTATTCCAACAATTAAAGACCACAC